>VBMC01000211.1 GCA_005879015.1 Methanobacteriota archaeon | reverse complement strand
GTGCCGACGAACTGGTTGATGAACGTCTCCGGGTCCTTCAAGCGGTACCGGAAATCTCCGAACGCACGGAGCTGCACCATGTCGAAGTCCGGGTCCTGGAACAGGAAGGCGTCCTGGGTCCCGAACTTGCCGTCAAAGATCCGCTTCTGGAGGTAGTACACCTCGGCCTGTTGGACGACGCCGGACAGCGCCTGAATCAGGCGACCCAGGATCGGCGCGTTCTGGGACGTGAGCGCGTACCGGTCCGGGCGGTCTAAGTAGGCGAGGACCTTGCCGTCGCGGTAGAAGACCGCGATTTCGTCCTCGCGGACGACGACGTTGTCGTTCATCCGGACGTTCCGTGGGACCTTCCACATGATGTTCTGCCGCTTGAACTGGTCGTCCCACGCGATCGTCATGCTGCCGCCGATGCCTTCCTTGTGGCCCGCTGTCTGGTCCGTTCGCTTTCCACCGCCGAAGAAGAATCCGATTGGGATCATGGTCTCACCTCACCTGGATGCCGGTGACCGCGTTCGTCCGCGACTTCCAGGCGGTCTCGAATGACGTGATCGCGTCGCGCATCGACTTCACCGCGGCCTCGAACGCCTTCGAGTCCCCCGCCTCGCGGATCGTCGGGATGACGCCCGAAGCCCGGTCGAGGGAGTCGAGCATCGCGTAGTCGTATTCGTAGAGCTTGTCAAGCTCCGTCTCCTTGATCTGGATCGTCGCGCTGAGTCCCGAGTAGCCGCCCTCCGCATGGCGGACCTTCGCCTCGAGCCCTTCGAGCGTGAAAATCGCGTTCCCGATCGACTGCAGGCCTTGGACCTTGCCGTCCATCGCCATCTGGTCTCGTATGTCCTCGAGGTCCGCGCGGACGCCTTTCATCTGGTTCGCGAGCTGGATCCGGAGGAGGTTGTCGGCCGCGCGGATGTCTTCCCGCCGTCGATACCCAGCGTACCCGGGGATCACGAGCTGGATCTTCTTCAGCAGTCCGCGGTCCTGTTCGACTCGGTCACGGATGTCGGGCATCGTTCTTCTCTCCGCGCGTTTCGACACATCATGTTCCGCACATATCTATTTAGGGGTATGGATGGAAGTCCGCAGGTTCGGACTCACCAGAGGGCGAACGCGGGGCGCTCTCCGTTCATGACCTGGCCCGAACCGCCGTCGATCAGGATGAACATCTGCTTGCCCTTGTGCGCGTACTCCATGAACCACACGGGCGCGTGGAGCAACTCCCCGTCGTACGTCGTCGGATAGACCTGGATCGACTCCAGGTTGTCGACGCGCTTCTTCGCCTCGCGCTCCGCGAACTTGTGCGCGAGCGCCGCGGCCTGGGCCTTCGCCTCGGCCTCGGACACGTCTCCGCTTTGGACGTCCACACCGCCGGTCTGGCGCTTGTCGAAATTCATCTTGTTCTGGAGTTCGAACGTGAATCCGTCCTCGGGCTGGTACTGCGAGTACCCGCGGACCGCCACGACCGGGATGTTCCGCTGGAGCTGGATGCGATCCCGCACGCGGACGACCTGGGGCTGGTTCACCTGGACGTTCCGGTTCTGGCCACCCGCGGCGGCGGCCGCCATCGTGAGGGCGAACAACGCCGCACCTGCGGCCTTCTGCTTGCCGTCCCCGTGCATCATCATGCCCGCGCCAGCGCCCGCGCCCGCGTTCTTCGTCCCCTGGAAGTCGGCGACGACGGACGTCGGGACGACCCAGTACGGAACATACTTGAGGGTGACCGCGCCGAGCTCGGACCGTTCGGCGACCTTGCGCCGGAAGATCCCCTTGTTCAGCCACTTCCCGCCGGACTCCATGGCGGTCTCGTTCGTCATCTTGTTGTTCAGCATGAAGTGCTTCTGGAGGACTTCCGCGGCACCCCCGGCGCCCATCGTCGTCACGGCGCCGCAATATTCGCACACGACGAGCGCGAGGCCCGCGGACGGCTTCATCGGACCGCCGCACGAATTGCACTTGAAGTTCTGCGGCATCGGCGGGGGAGCGGCCGCTTGGACGGGAGCGCTCGGGTTGTACGGCTGACCCATCGGGGCGCCGCCCTGGGGCATGCCGGGTTGGGGAGCCTGAGCCGGGGCCACGACGCCTAGCTTCGCGCCGCACAAGTTGCAGAATACCGATCCGTCCGCGATCTTACCGCCGCACTGGTTGCAGAACAGGGAGAGTCCTCCTATTCGGACCGGCGATGTTGGTCCCGTCCTACTTAACCATTCCGCGCTCAGTGTCAGGACCGCGACTCTTGTTAGGTTCTGCGAGCCACGGGACCATCCTCAAATAGCTCGACTGGCCGTGCGGCGGATAGCGAATGCAGAGCCGCATCGGACCCCTCAACCGCTTCCTGACGAAGACGTTCCATCTCCGCCCGCATGACCTCGCGAACCTCTCCTTCCTCTACTTCGCCACGTTCGTGATGCGCGCGGCCGCCTTCGCCGGCGTCGCCGTGATGCAGCACGCGATGGGCTCGCTCGATTCGTTTTGGAAGGGCGTCCTCTTCGCAGTGTATCCGCTCGCGGAGATCTCGACGGTCGGTTACTTCGGCGCCCTGTGCGACCGCCTGGGACGGAAACGGATCCTCGTCCTCGCCCACTTCGTCACCGCCGTGGCCGTCGTCCTCTTCATCCCGAGCATCAGCGACCCGACGCCCGTCGGGATCCGTCCGTACCTGGTGGCCCTCTTCTTCGCCATGTTCGGGATCGGCGCGGCGGCGAAGGTCGCCTCCACCCTGGCCATGGTGAACGAC
>VBMC01000238.1 GCA_005879015.1 Methanobacteriota archaeon | reverse complement strand
TCCACGGACGTCCCCGACGACCCGCAGGAACGTCGGGTCGATGAGAGTCCGGTGCCAGAAATCTCCCGTGTCGCCCTGTTTGGCGTCGTACCACTCGGCCATCCGCCCCCACGAATCGGCAGGCATAGATCGCTCCATGCTGAGGCATAGGATAAGCGTGCCGTCCGGACGGCTGCGCATTCTCCCGACCGCCTGGGGCGATGCCGTCCCCAATTCGCTGGAGGCTTCCTGCGGCGTGGTGCGCTGAGATTTATATGGAACCGCCTTCGTAAGAGGACCAGGTGCCAACCATGCCGGACAAGCAAGTGGAAATCGCCAGCGCGAACGCGCCCATCCATGTCACCGATGCCGACTTCGACGAGGTGATCAAGGAACATGCCTACGTCATCGTCGACTTCTGGGCCGAGTGGTGCGCGCCGTGCCGCGCAATCGCCCCGATGATCGACGAGCTCGCGAAGACCTATGCGGGGCAGGTGACGTTCGTGAAGCTCAACACGGACGAGAACCCGAGGGTCCCGCAACAATTCATGGTCATGGGGATCCCGACGCTGCTTTTCTTCAAGGGCGGCAAGCTCGTCGACCAGGTCGTCGGCGCGATGCCCAAGGGCCCATTCGAAGCGCGTCTCAAGAAGCATCTCGCGTGACGACATCTAGAAATACGGCCGGCTTCCATCGCGGGAAATAACCATGGGAAGCCTGATCGAGCTCCTCGCGAACAAGAAGAAGGCCGCCGAGCCGGTGCCGGAGGGCGCGATGCTCTTGCCCGTCCTTCACAAGGAGCACGAGGGGAGCTGCGGCCCGAACTGCAGCTGTTCGAAGAACGAAGAGGGCGGCTGCTGCGGCGGCTGACTCACTCCGGGGTTCCCGGAGTTCCCGGCGTTTTCAGAAATGAGAATCACCGGCGATAATCGTCGCGCCCGAATTATATACCATTGAAACTCGTCAATTCCTCGAGTAAGGTGAGGAGGAAGAGACGATGGATCCCCTTGAAGCGTCGCGACTCGTCACAGACGAGTATTCGGCGAAGATCCTCGTTGCCACCTTCAGGAAGGCGAAGTCCGCGATCGACCTGAGCCGCGAGTACGGAATCCCGATCGCCGCCTGCTACCGTCGCATCCACGGTCTCGAGCGCGCGGGCCTGATCCGGTGCACGGAGCGCGCCCTCACGCAGAAGGGCAAGCGCATCTCCCTCTACATGTCCCAACTCAAGAACGCCTACATCTTCTTCGAGAACGGCCGGCTTCGCGTGCGATTCCAGCTCGCGACGGGCATCACGAAGGATTTCGGCGGCGACTGGAAGGCCGTGGACGTCCTTGAGCCGAGCTTGCCCACGCCATACCCATCCCAATAACCCCTCCTCCACAACCCACAGGCAGGACCGAGAACCCCTCGTCCTGCCTCTTTTATTCTGATTTGAAGGGGGCGGGAGCCTCTTCGGAGGACCCTGCTGAGAGGGCTTGACAAAGGTTCCAACGGTCCAACGTCGGACGTCCTTCGAACCGTCTCAGCGGTGAGACGGTTGACAATTGTCTCTTATACGTCGCCTCCGGTCGGCGCGGTCACCATGGATCGCGAGCGCATGAAGTACCTGTTCCGCGAGATCCTCGGCGTCGACGTGGACGACGTCGTGAAGAAGGTCGTCGCGACGATCGCGGTGGAGCGCGCGAAGCAGGCGCAGAAGAACACGACGGACTGGAAGCGGTACATGGAAGCGGAAGGCGGGATCGTGATCCTGCCCTCGAACGTCACCCAGTTGGGGCGGAAGGATTCGAACCCGTGAAGTGGGCGGGATTGCCGATGCGGCGCGATACGTGCGCCCCCGTCGGGGCGGGCATTCTTTAAGTTGGACCTCCGAATATGGGGCCTGATGTCGGACTTCCAGGGGAGGGACGTCCTCTCGATCCGCGAGCTCACGAAGTCGGACATTCAGTTGGTCCTGAAGACCGCGAAGAAGATGGTGCCGATCGCGGTCGGCACGCGGCGTTCGCGGTCCCTGGATGGAAAGATTCTCGCCACGTTGTTCTTCGAGCCGTCCACACGGACCCGCCTTTCGTTCGAGAGTGCGATGGCCCGCCTGGGCGGGCGCGTCCTCGGGTTCAGCGGAACCGAGGGGACCTCCGTCCAGAAGGGCGAGACCCTCGCTGATACGATCCGGATGGTCGAGGCCTATAGCGACGCCATCGTGCTGCGGCATCCGCAGGAGGGCGCCGCGAGGCTCGCGGCCGAGTTCACGGAGAAGCCGGTCATCAACGCCGGCGACGGCGCAGGGCAACATCCGACGCAGACCCTCCTGGAC
>VBMC01000237.1 GCA_005879015.1 Methanobacteriota archaeon | reverse complement strand
CGGCGCCGCTGACGGTCCAATCTTCCGGCTCTCAAGCGCCTTCTGCCCGGTCGCCGAACGCGCTCTTTCAATCTGAGGTCGAATCACGCGATCGGGTCCCCCACCAACGCCTTGCCGGCTTGAGGGCGGTATCGGTCCGGAGTCTTAAAGCTATATTTCAAACTTGCGAGAGAGTGACATGGTCGACTAACCACACCGGATGTTCGCGTCGAATCGGACGTCTGGCTCGGAGACTTCGAAGGTCGTCCAAACAGGTGGGAGGCCATGAGCAAAGTTCCTGGGCCTATTCGACCTCTTGGACCTTTCGGCGCGAGAATCAGAGTGGACGATTGAGCTGCCATCGCAACGCTGCGAGTCGCGGACGACCGCCGCGTGCCGATCATGATGCGGACGCCGGCGCGGGGGAAGACCGGGAGGGCGGTCTTCCCTCCCATGAGACGCGGCGAGAGCCGCCCGAGGGCGATCGGGTCGAGGTCGCATCCATACGTCGGGATCCCGCGGCCCAGAAAATATTCAGCCGTGGGTGCCCCGACGGTGCCGAGACCGACCACGCACACCGACTCGTGTTCGCTCTGAACCGTCTCTCGCATCCGCTGCAAAGGTCTCCCCCCGCGTTTTCCCGCCCTCTCACGGGTCGCCGCGTCGACCTCAGAGGTTCCCGTCTTCGCACTTGAAGCGAATTGAACACATCTCGAACTCGGATGCGCCGGGATCCGGGTCCGGTCCGTTCCCAGAGGTGATTCCACTGGACGGCGGCTCACCGGAACGGCCGGAAGAGAAACTCAGGTGCGCTGGGGCGGCGATCGGGCGGTGTGATCTACGGGCTTCCCGTCGTCCATGGCCCGTATTCGTTGCGCCGCGTCCAGATGAACAGCAGCGCCTCCACCGCGGCTGCGATGCCGATCAGGATCGCCGCCAGGTGGAGGGGCACGAGCGTCCCCGAGACGAACGGAGAGCCTTCCGCGGGCGGCCGGGGAGGCAGCCCTCCGGCGGACGGTATGTAGACATCGACCCGGACCGTCCGTCGATTCCCGGCGGTATCCGTCGCCCGGGCGTAGATCGTGGTCGTCCCGGGTCCAATCGTTAGGTTCGCGGTCCACGACGCGGTCCCGTTCGTCCGGACCCACGTCACGTTGTCCGTGCTCAACTCCACCGTCTGGATCCCTTCGTCGTCGGAGGCGTTCCCCTTCACCGTGACGTTCGCATATAGGAGGACGGTCGAGTTCGATGGGAACGTGATCGTGATTTGCGGCGGGATCGTGTCGGGCATCGGTTCGCCCGGGAGCACGTTCACCAGGATAGGGGCGGACCGGGTCAGCGATCCGCTCGTGCCGGTGACCTCGACCTTGAACTGGCCGGGCGTCCTCCCGTTCATCACACAGGCCGCGGTCCCGGAACCCGGGATGCTCGTGGGCGAGCAGACCGTGGTCACGCCCGCGGGGTCCGAGGTGGCGGTCAGACCCACGGTGTCGGAGAAGCCGCCCGTCGCCATGACTGAGATCGTGGAGGAGCCGGACTCGCCGGCGACGAAGGAGAGGGCCGCAGGATCCGCCGAGAGGGAGAAGTCGGGGACGGCCACCGGCGGGCTTACTTCGACGGACACGAAGGCGGTGTGGACCAGGCTTCCGCTCGCGCCTGTGATCGTGACCGCATAGGATCCGGCCGTCGAGCTGCCCAGCGTACACGTGGACGTCTGGCTTCCCGTGATGCTCGATTGCGTGCACGAGCTGGTCAGCCCGTCGGGCGAGGATGCGGTTGTCAGGTCGACGGTCCCCGCGAAGCCTCCCGTGGATTGCAATGAGATCGTCGTCGATCTGGAATCACCCGCTGTGAAGGAGAGGGCGGACGGATTCGCGTCGAGGGAGAAGTCCGGTTGTGGCGCTGGGGTCACCGTGACGTCGATCGACGCGTTGTGGCTGAGGTTCCCGCTCGTGCCCGTGATCGTGACCGTGTACGAGGAGATCGTCGTCGAGTTCACCGTGCAGATGGACGACTGACTCCCGACCAAGATCGCGGGGGAGCAGGACATCGACAGGCCTGCCGGCGAAGACGTCGCGTTCAGGCTGACATTCCCCGAGAAACCGCCGATCGAATGGAGCGCGATCGTGGAGGTCGCCGAATTGTTCACCACGAACGAGACACTGTTCGGGTTCGCGGTCAGGGAGAAGTCGGGCTCCAACACGAGGACGTCAATCGTGGTCGAGTGGACGAGCGACCCGCTCGTTCCGGAGATCGTCACCGCATACGTGCCGGTGTTGTTCGCGGTGAGCGT
>VBMC01000032.1 GCA_005879015.1 Methanobacteriota archaeon | reverse complement strand
CAGATGCAACACCGCGATAGATCTTGTAGTTCGTGACGGGAGATCCGCCATCCGAGGCGGGTGCCTGCCAGGTCAGGGTGACCTGGGCATTGCCGCCCGTGGCCGCGAGGTTCTGCGGAGCCGACGGGGGCGAATTCGGAGGCGGCGGGGGCGGGGAGTTCGAAAGTTTCCAAGCGGTGAAAGGGTGGAGTTCCCAGTGATACGGCCCCTCCCAGAAGACGAACCCCTGCACGTCGAGGGAAATGCTGCCGTTCGACTGTTCCTGGCCGAGCGTCTCATTGTTGCACGAGGGCACGTTTGGTCCGCAGTAGCCTTTCCCCAACCAATCCCGATCGATTTCGATTTTCATGTACCCGCTCGTCGTCCCGAGGGTGATGACCTGTCCCGCGTTCGTACAGAAGGTCTTGTTGCCCGGATAACGTTGGCCGCCGTTCTGCTTGGAATACCATCCCGAGCAATCCGTGGTCTTGACGCCGTAGCCGTACAGGGAAACTCCATTGATTTGGACGAACGGAGAGAGGACTGCGCCGGTGATGTTCGTGATCGTACAAGGGGGCGAGAGAGACCGCTCGAGCGGGATCCCGCCCGATGTCGCGTTATGCTGATACCGGCTGCCGCTGAGGGACTGGTGCGGATAGGCGGACCCCAGGACGTCCCGGATCGTGACCAGATCGGCCGCACAGGTGACATTGGGATTCCACGACGACAGTCCGCTCGTCGCCGCGGACTGCGCCCCGTCGATCGCCGCGGACGGTGTTACGTTCAGGTATGCCGCGAACGCGAGGACCAGGATCCCCACAATTAGTATCATCAACGCCGCTTTCCGCGCTCTTGGCTCCCGCGGGACCGCTGCCCCTGTGGGCGACACAGAACTGCCAGAACGTGAGAGGGGGATATTCTGCCGGACGTTTACATGTTCTTGGAACTGAACACCATCGGTTGCAGTCACTTGGTCTTTGTTATCGCCCGGACAACAACATGCGTCGGCGGCGGACGCCGGATCAGCAGGCCCGGGGATTGTCGTCCGGCGGGTCTTGCATCGCTTCCTGGGTACCAGGGCACGGATCGGAGGACGGGCTCGAGCAACTCGCGGAAGGCGATGCCACGGTCAAAGAACTGGCGCAGCCGCACGGCGCCCGCCTTCCTGCGTTTTCGAGGCACCCCCCGCGGGTTCTCGAGGACATGGTGCGTCGGGAAACGATGCGGGACGACCAGCGGCAATACTGGTGGGATCCGAGGCCGGATCAGGGGCCGGTTCCGAGGTAGGGCCGGGGGCCGAGAGGGCACGACGCCACGCCCACACGCTCAACATCAGAGAGGCGGCCATGAGCGCCAAACCGCCCACGAGCACGACGAGGGCGAGAAGGGCGTCGCCTGTTTTCAAGCCTACGACGGTCAAGTCGACATGTACCTGAAGTTGTTGCCGGGTTGGAGAACCGACGATCACGACGTGATAGTTTCCTGAGCCAGCAAGACCCAGATCGAAGGCGATGTTCGTTCCACTCTTTTCGAAGAGGGGAGGCAACGAATTCGAGCCATCGCGGAACGACGCGTAGCCGGGGTCATCGAAAACGAAGACGTCGAAGGACCGACTCTGAAGTTCGGAAAGGTTTCCGCTCATCTGTCCCGTCCCCAAAATGGCAAACTCGACGTGGTAGTATTCCCCGGAAAGGACGACGACGTTGGGGGATATCCGAACGGGCTGGGCGGCACCCACGAGAAGGAGCGATCCGGCGATGATTTGCAGGACGGCGACTGCGACGAGGAAGTAGATCCGTTTCAAGGGACCGTCCCCTCGGCGTACTTGTCCCGGTTCATCGAGAGGCTCTCCCGCACGCGGGACCGGCAGCGGCCGCTCCATTGAGCCGTGTGCACCCTTCTAGGGTCCAGGCGCTTCGCAGACCCGTTCCTTTCGAAACGGGGAACAGACCCTCCTTCGCTGCACACACAGACATGTCCCTCATCTCATGGAACTTGTTCGGGTGCCCGCGCGATGATGACCGAGATGTTGTCCGTTCCGCCGCCCTTGTTCGCGAGGGCGACCAGGATGTCGCATGCGGTCTGCGGATCGCTCGTTTCGACGACGACGCGTTGAATGTCCTCGTCTTCGACGTGGTTGATCAGGCCGTCGCAGCATCCTCGGGTGGTGCCTCGCGTCCTCGGGCGAGAGCTCCCCTCGGTCGACCATCTCCTGGACGAGGGAGTGGTCCCGCGTCACCTGGTAGATCTCTCGAGCATTGACGATGTACGCGCGCGAGTCGCCGGCGTTGGCCACATGGAGGGTGCGACCATCGGCGACCGCAAGGCTAAGGGTCGTCCCCATCCCTTCGCATTCCGGATGTATTTGGGCCTCCGCGATGATGGCCTGATTGGCGAGGCCGATGGCGGCTCGGAGCTCGTCGTGGTAGATCGCGCGCGGGATGTCGGTCTCGCTCATCAGGAGTGGCAGGAGCGTCCGGGAGACGCTCTGTACCGCGATCCGGCTCGCGACATCCCCTCGACGATGTCCTCCCATGCCGTCGGCCACCATCAAGAGCAGTCGGGTCCGTGCCTCGGACCGGAATGCCGTCCGGATCTCGATCGCCAGGATACTGTCCTCGTCGACGGGTCGGACCCTCCCGACGTTCGAAGCAAACCCCATCTTCCCATGAGGAGCACGAATGATCGTATCCCCGGTCCCCGGGCGCGCGCCGCCCTTGGCAGCGATCGTCCGCGCCAAGGTCACCGGCCCCCTTGCCGTCGGCCGCCCTTGAATGCGATCGTCATGTAGGGCCCTCTCCCCGGCTTGTATACGAGGGCGACGACATCCCCGTCCGTGAGGGGCTGCCGTTTGAACTTAGGCAGCCGTTGGTAGGTCCTCCCGCCGTCGTGCGACATCGCCGTGCCGTTCAAGCTTCCCAGGTCCTCCACCCAGCATCGGCCCTTTGGGTCCTTCAGGATCCGCGCGTGATGCTTGGAGAGATACCGCTCGGTGTCCAAGATGCCGATGTCCGGCGGGTGACCGAACCCCCTCTTCGTGCAACCCTGGTCGCAGGCCTTGTGGTCCCGACCGATCTCCATCTCCTTCTTGACCTTGCATTTCTTTCCGAGGACCACGAGGTGTGGAAAGCCCAGGGACTCTGGGGCGCCCCCCGCCATCGCTTCGGCCATGTCCTTCGTGGTCGCAAACCGCTGCTTCGGATCGAACGCCATCGCGCGGATTACCACGTCGGAAAGCTCCTGCGGGACGCTGGGCATGAGATCGCGAGGGGATCGATACAGTTCAGCCTTCCCTTGCGCGAGTTGCTTCATAGAGCCTTGCGGATCCTGAGTCGTCAGAAGGAAGAAGAGAACGGCGCCCACGCTGTACAAGTCGCTCGCGGGCGTCGCCTCTCCGAGGTTCTGCTCCGGGGCTCCCCAGCCCGGGGTGTAGATGACGGTGCCGGATCCCTGGAACTGGTGGAATTCCTTCTTCGCCGCACCGAAGTCGATCAGCACGACCTCCCGATGGGCGTCGAGGATGATGTTCTTGGGCTTGACGTCTCGATGGATGACGTTCCGCCCGTGAAGGTACGCAAGGGCCTCAAGCAATTGAAGGACGTATCGGGTAGCGGTCGCCGCATCGGCCGGCTTGTCTCGGAATCGTTCCGCGAGCGTCTCGCCTTCGAGCTGTTCTTCGACGAGACAAAAAGGGCCCAGGTTGTTGCCTTCGTCCAGATACCGGACGACCCGCGGATGGCCCGGAGAACCCAAGGCGCGCAAGATGTCGGCCTCGATCCGAAGCCGTTCTTGGGCCTGTTCGAGATCGGGCCCGCTGGCCTCCTTGACGACGATGGCCTGACCGCGGCTGGACTTGCCCGCATAGACGGTCGACATCCCTCCCTCGGCCAACTTGCTGACAACCTGATAGCGACCCTTCCGACCTTTCAAGGTACACGGAATCGTGAGGGTCATACGCTCCGCGGACCTATCTCACCACGAACTGGAGCTTCACCAATTCCGCAATGTCGATCTCATCGGCGTCCTGAAGTTCGTTGCGACCCGTACCGGTGACAAGGATCCGATCGTTGCCTCGAATCAGCCAGGTCTTGTTCGTGCTGGCTTTCCGTTGCACCATCGTCTTCCCGTCTTCAATGAAAAACTTCTCGCCCTCCTGAAAGACGGTCAGGTGCCCCCGGGAAATCTCATTCGCCTTTACCGAATCGGGGAGGAACTTGGACACATCCGCGCGGCCGATGAGCCACTGGGACGGCGGAATCGGCTGCTCCGTTTCGTCGGGGAAGACCAAATAGCCCGCTTTCGGCGCCTGGGCCGGAGGCTCCTCCTCCGTCTCGGTCGATTCGGCCGAATCGGCTGGGTCGACGGGGGCGTCACCTTCGGGTTCCGTCACATCGATTTCGGGCTCGGGGTCCGCGGCCTCGGGGACACCGTCTTCCCCGGTGAACATCGAATCGACCGGACCATCACCTTCGTCCGCGCTCGACGAAAACGCAGGGTCCTGGTCTTCGATGGGCGTCGAGGTAGGCTGCGGGCCCGCTTCCGCGATCTCGAGATCAATCTTCCCGCCGCACCCATCGCAGAATCGGGCGCCTTCCCGATTCTCGCTCCCGCAAGTCGGACAGCTCGCCATGCCTTCACTTCCTCGGTTTCTTCTTGCCGATGATCGTCGTCGCCTGCAGGAAATCCTTCTTGGCGGACTCGCTGAGCTGGAGCCCGCTCCGGGCGACCGTCGCCTGGGCGTCCCGCATCGTCGTCATGACCTCATTCAGGGCGGGGTTCGCTCGGACCGCGGCCGCCGCGCCGGCATCCGACGCGAGGGTCTTCATGATCGTCTCCGCCCTCTGCATCGCCGTCGCCTCCCTCGTCTGCACCGCCCTCTGCATGAGGACGGTGGCCTCGGCCGAGCTCAACAACGTGCGCGGATACGGGTTTGTCTCCACGCCAGACAACCGCGGGTCGTCCGTGAAGTTCAGTTCCACGTCCTGCACGACTTCGACCAAGGAGAATCGAACCAAGTTGGCCCTCCCCGCGGGCCTCGCCGGGACGCCCATGCGGAACACGAGGGTCTGCTGCTCACCCGCGATCAGGTCCCTCAACGGGACCGTGAAGGAGCCCCCCTCGAGCCGCGGTCGGGGTAGTCGGTTGAGCACCGGCCTCACGGTGTAGGCATCGGCCAGCTCGGAACCGGGCATGATCGAAACCTTCAGTTCCGGATTCGCGACGAGCGTTCCCGCCATCTGCGCCGCCTGCTCCTGGAAAATCTGGGGGAGATCGCCCTTCGCGGCATCGATGTGGTGCCACAACCCTCCGGCGGACTCGGCGATCTTCTGAAGCAAGGATTCGTTGTAGTCGGTTCCAATCCCGATCGCGGTAACCGTGATGCCGGCCTCTCGCATGTTCTGGGCGAGGGTCACGAACTCCCGGCCGTCGGTCTTGCCGACCGTGGGATTGCCGTCGGTCAGGAGTAGGACTCGGTTCACGGTACCGGGTTCCGGAGTGGTATGGCGCGCCTGTTCGAAGGCGGCCTCCAATCCGCTGTACATCGAGGTGAGGCCGTTGACCGAGATGGCCTTCACCGCCGCCGCGATCTCTCGGGAGTTGCCGACTCGCGACATGGGCAGTTGGACTGTCACGGTATCCGAGAATGAGACGATCGAGATCTGATCGGTCGGACGAAGCTGCTTGAGAAGGCCGAGCGCTGCCGCCTTGGCTTGGTCGATCTTCTCGCCATCCATGGAGCCGCTCGAGTCGATGGCGAGGGAAATGCTGCGGTTCCTTCCGGCAATAGCGGCGGCGGACGGGGTCAGGTCTACGGCTACATAGACGGATGTGCCGGAATTCGGCTTCAGGTGCGCGCGATTGACCGTGCACTGCATCGCGAACGGCGATCGCTTCGTAGGACGATTCTGGGTTTCCAGGGCTTGTTTCATTTTCCCACCTGAGAGGCGGGCGATGGCGGCGAGGCTTTCTTAGCTCTTGCGCCCTCGTTCTCACGGATTGATTCTCACGCCAGGATGTGCCCGGAGCCGAAGGAAAACGCTTCATGACTACGCCTGCCATCCCGACTTCGGACCGGGATGATTGGTGAGTCGCGTTCACGAGTTTGGTAATCGGTGTGCGCCTGTCTTAGGCTCCGATTCGAGGGGGGTCCCGAAATGGCTCACCGGGAGATTTCGCGTACTCAAAGCCCCTGGGAACGGCTTTCACATACGTGACCATCACGCGAGTCCAATCTGCCTCATCAGGCCCACGAGGTCGTAGAAGAGCCGCTCCTCCGTGATCTCCCCCTTCTCGTTCCATGTGGCCACCGTGCAGAACTCCACGTGGAAACTCTTCCCGGTCGGCGGGATGACCTTCCCCTCCGCAGCCTTCATTGGTCCCGTCATCGTGCCGGAGAATTCCGCGACGGAGCACGTGTGGTTGCCGTCCGCGAAGAGAAGCTTGTACGGGCGGTTGATGAGGTGGTTGTCCGGGAAGGTCTTGAAGAATTCAATGGCTTCCACGTCATGGTTGTGCCGGCCTCTCGTGGGTGGGGCCCCGCCGGGCCAGTACACGGCAACATTTTCGGTGTGACGCTTTCTGAAAGTCTCCCAAAGAGGACTTCCAGGTCCGGCATTCCAAGCATCGTCCAGCGTCGTCATCAAATCGACCAGCTCTTTTTGTTTCATGTGCAGCCCCTGCCCCGCATCATCGGGGTCTTTCAAGAAACCTTGCCAATCCCTGCTACGGGCTCACGCACCCCTCGCCCGGGATGAATTCATTCTCCACTCGCCCACAAGTAGGGGTGAGTTCGATGCGTGGGCCAGGATTCGAACCTGGGAACCCCTTCGGGAAGGGATCTTGAGTCCCTCGCCTTTGACCAGGCTTGGCTACCCACGCGCAGCTCGCGAGACGTCCGGGGCCGTAAAACCTTTTCTCGTTCGGTACCCGCGCGCCCCGGTTTCGCAAAGGCTTATTTCATCTCGGACGGTTCCGCAGGAGAGGCACCGTTGGCGCAATACTTCACTCAAGCCTTTTTCCAAGAGGTGGCGAATCGCCTCAACGCGGATCCCGAATGGTCCAGAAAAGGTGCGGCCATTACGGCGAAAGTCGTCCTGACGTGCGTCGATCGAAAGGCCTCCTTCCTAATCGACGTCGTGAACGGCACCGTCTCGTCCGCCGAGGTCGCCGCCGACGTGCCCGCGGACTTCAAGTTCGAAGGGACCTACGACGCCTGGACCCAGCTTGGGAAAGGGGAGAAGGATTTCCAGAGCCTCGTTATGGGTGGCAAGATTCGGTTCCGCGGTTCCATGCCGAAGATCATGGCCTTGATGGGAGTCCTCAGCCGCATCACCGGGGTCGCGCGGGATGTCCCGAAGGATTTCTGACAGAGCGGCCGAAGAGGGTCACCCCGACCGCGATGGACGCGATCTCCAGGATGCCGATTCCGACCGCGGTCGCAACGAACAACAAGGTCCAGCCATTGGAGCCAACTATCGCCACTTGGTCGGGCCCCGCGATGAGGAAGTGGCCTGGGAATCCGTAGGCGAACGCCGCCGACATGACGACCGTGAGAAGGGCGGATGCGACCGACGAATTGAATCGCAGAATCGGGAGCGTGGCCACCGGGCCGATGAGAATGACCCCGAGGATGAACGCGGTGTCGGGAGGCGCCGGGAGAATCTGCAAAGCGAGGTGAGTGATCGTGTGGACCAGGACCACGCCCAGGTGAGCGAAGACGAGGCCGATGAAATAGGCGTCCAAACGGTTCATAGGCGCGAGCCTCTCCCGCCTGGAAATCGTTCGGCCTTCCAGGCCGCGACGACCTCGTCGAGACCTTCCGCGAACGTGGGATACGCAGGCTGCCAGCGGAAGTCCGAACGGAACCGGGCATTCGACGTCGGGAAGGACGACGTGAGAAGCTCCGCGGTGTATCGCCCAAGCGCGAGTCGGACCAGCAAGCGCGGCAACCTGCGTGGCGGGCGGGATCCCAGTCTCGTGGCGAGCGCGGTGACATATTCGGACAGAGAGACCGGTCGATCGTCGACGACATGCCACACGCCGGACTTCGGCCATTCAGAGGCCGCCAGGAAGGCACTGGCCGCATCGTCGGCGTGGATCCAAGACCAGACCGCTGAGCCCCCGTCGACCAGGACAGGCCGACCTCGGACCAGCGATTCACCGAAGACTCGAGTATGCCATCCGTCCGAAGAGTAAAACCCGCCGCACCGGAGGATCGCGGCTCGGAACCCGTGCGCCGTGGCGGCTTCTCGGGCGATGCGTTCGCCGTCCAGGGAGGACGTGAGGATCGGATCGGAAACCGGGGGCGCGTTTTCATCGAACGTTGCTCCGTTCGGACCGCGAACCGCCCACACGACGCTTTGCTGAAGATATGCACCTGCACCCACGCGGGCCGCCGCGGTAGTCAAGCACTCCGTCCCCTCGCGGCGAATCCGATCGTTCATCGCCCAATCCCTCGGATTCGTTCGGACCTTCGTCGGGATCGCGGTCGCCGCGTGAACGACGACGCTGCACCGTTCTGCCGCCTTTGTCAGCGAGTCCACGTCGAACAGATTGGCCCGGCGCGGCTCGCCGCCGAGCGACCGTACGAGCCGATCTCCCGCCTCGGTTCTCGTGAGCCCGACCGCGCTGTGGCCCCGTGCGACGAGCTGGCGCACCAGGCGACGGCCAAGGACGCCGGTCGCACCCGCCACGAACACGCGCATCCTCGCGGGATGTGCCTCAAACGATTAAATATCGCCGGACTCATGGGCCGACCCGAGCAGCGGCAGGAAGAAGACCATGGTCGATTTCGACCTCACCGAGGAACAGCGGCTCATGCAGAAAACCGCCCATGAGTTCGCAGAACGGGAGATGAGGCCCCTCGCTTTGGAATACGACCGCAAGGGGACGGTCCCGTGGGAGATCATTCGGAAGGCGCACGCCCTCGGCCTGGACACGGCGTTCATCCCGGAGGCATACGGGGGGGGTGGTGTCGACTCCACTTTGACCCACGTCGTCGTCACGGAGGAGCTGAACTGGGGGTGCGCGGGCATGGCGACGGGCTTGATCGTAGCCGGCCTCGCCTATCTGCCGATCATCCACATGGGGACGGACGATCAGAAGAAACGGTTCCTCACGCGCTTCACCGGACCCGAGGCCCGACTGGGGGCGCTCTGCCTCACGGAACCCGATGCCGGATCCGACGTGGCGAACATCTCGACGACCGCGACGAAGGACGGAAAGCAATGGGTCCTGAACGGGGTGAAGCGTTTCATCACGAACGGCGGGATCGCGGACATCCATGTCGTCTTCGCCACGGTCGACAAGAACCTCGGGTACTTCGGGATTCGCGCGTTCGTCGTCGAGCACGACACCCCCGGCCTCAAGGCGGGAAAGGTCGAGGATAAGATGGGCGTCCGCGCGAGCCATACCGCCGAAGTGATCCTGGACGACTGTCGCATCCCTTACGGAAACATGCTGGGCTCCGATGAAAAGACCGCCTTCTACGGCGCCATGAAAACCCTCGAGTCGTCCCGTCCGCTCGTGGCCGCGGGTGCGGTGGGTATCGCGCGGGCCGCGTACGAATACGCGCTCGACTATGCGCGGAAACGAAAGGCCTTCGGCTCCCCGATCGCAAAGAAGCAAGCGATCGCGTTCATGCTCGCGGACATGAAGACGAAGGTGGATGCGGCCCGGCTCCTGACGTGGCGCGCCGCCTCGATGAACGACCGAGGCCTCCCGATGAACAAGGAGGCGAGCATGGCGAAATTGTTCGCGGCGGACATCGCGATGGAGGTCACCACGGACGCCGTCCAGATCCTTGGAGGGGCCGGCTACATGAAAGACGAGCCCGTAGAGAAGTGGATGCGAGACGCGAAGATCTTTCAGATCTGGGAAGGGACGTCACAGATCCAGCGCGTCGTGATCTCCCGCGAAGAGATCGGCGAGCTCTAGGACTTTCGGGCGACTGCTTCGACTTTCTCGGGTTCTTCCAAGAGCGAACGCAGGAGCTTGCGTTCCTCGCGAATCAAGCTGAGGTACTCGTTGAACTCCTTGTCACTCATCATCAGCAGCTTCGCCAAGTGGTCGACGCTTTGTTTCACGAAGAAGTCGACGTCTTCGAGGCCCGCGATGGCGTCCGCCCAACTCTGTTTCTCGCCAATCTGATCCATGCGTTTATCCAACTCGACGAGTCGCGACGCTAGGGTGGGATCCTCCCGTACCGGGAGGCCGATCTTCGAGAGCGCTTGGAGACTTTCCGCAGCCTTCTCTTCGTGATAGGTTGAGGATGATCCGCTGCCGTGGGACATGTTGAAGATCTCCGCGCTCGCACGGTAATATGTCTCGATGAAATGGTCCACGCGCTCTTCACGGGCGACCTCGACCATTCCCGCATCCCGCAATTTCCGGATGTGATGGTAGATCGCCTGCGGCGTCAGGTTCAATTCTCCCGCAATCTGGCTGACGGTCATCTCCTTCGCCCGGAGGAGATAAATAATCCGCCGGCGAGTCTCGTCTCCAAGGAGCTGAAAGGCGTTGGGGTCTTTGATGGTCTTGAAAGCCTTCATGGCGTCTTGAAACAATGTATGTTTGTGGATGTTTATAACCGTTTCTATAATGAAAACGATTGTTTTATAAACAAGGGTTGCTATCACACAAACATGCAGTACAACAAGGTAAATGGACGCTTGGTAGAGCGTCGAAAGGCCGCGAATCCGCGCGCCTTCCGCGAGCCCGCCCGCGGTGCCTGGCCTTCGACCGGCCTGGAGCTTTTGCCCTGGAGGTGGCTCCGATGATGCCATCGATCGCCTGGGCGTTGGTGCGAGACGACCCGACTCTGAAGGGGACCGAAGCGGACCGATACGTGCGCCGGGAGTACGGCGGCCCGAATGTCGCGTGGCTGCTTTCGGCGAATGCCTCCCCGGAGACCCCGGCGGAACCGACCCACGATGACGATGTGAGCGAGGGCCTCCTTCGGCGGGTGTCGCAGGCGATCGCCTCGTTCTGGTGATCCCGACACCGGTCCTCGGCAGTCTTAAGCGGCTCGCGGACCGTTCCGCGGCGTGGCCGAAGACCTCGCCGCGCGCATCCGGGAGCCCTTGCGCCTCCCGCACGGCAGCGTGCGGGGAACGATCGGCCTGATCGTCACCGGGACCTATGCCTACCTCCTGCTCCGAGGGGGTGCAGAGGTTCCGCCTATCCTCATCAATTCCGTCGTCGTCGTCATCGCCTTCTACTTCGGGACTCGCGCCGCGACGACTCCCCCGACCGTGGCGACGCCGGGGAGGCCCCTCGTGCCGGCGACCCCCACAACCCGCCACACGAAGATCGTCCGCGGAATCCTGCTCCTGGCCTTCGGGGGCCTGGCGGGGTGGTTCCTTCGCGCGAATCCGACCGTGCAGGGGATCCCTCCGGCGCTGCTCGCGGTCCTTGAGGTCCTCGGCGGCTACGGGTCAGGACTCATCGTATCCTGGCTCGTCCACCGGCGGGCCCACGAGAACATCGTCCGGAAACGTTTCGCGACCCTCGCGCGCGACCTGATCGCGATCGGAGCGTTGGCGCTGACCGCCTACACGTGCTTCGCCTTGGCGACCGGAGAGACTACGATTTTCGCCGATCGCGTTGTGGACGCCCTCTCCCTCGTGGTCACGTTCTACTTTGGGTCTCGGGTGATCGGTCGCTAAAATGGACTTCGACGGAAAGCAAAGTGCGGCGGACGAACCGTTCAATGAAGATCGGGCGCCTCGTCCAGGATTTCGCGTTCCCGCATCTCGCGGCGTTTCCAGCCTTCCAGTTCGCCGAAGAAGTAGGGCAGGAGCCGCATCGAGACGTACGAATTCATGAGGGGGATCCCCAACGTCTCCGAGAAGATCAGCAGGTTCACCGCGTCGTTGTAGCGAATCCGCATCTTCGTGTTCTCGGTGTACAGGTCGAAGAAGAAGAGGCCCCAGAGCATCTCTTTGAGCACTTTCAGGACGCGCCTCGTGCGGCTCACGCCGTCCCCCGTCCTTACTGACTCGTGCGCGGGTAAACCTTTTCTTGTCGGGACCCGAGGGCTTTAGCCGGGCCGAGCCATCCCAGCAACGTGGCCGATCTGGATCTCGAGACAATCGCGGTACTCGTCTTGATGTTCTTTCTCGTGTGGTACTATGCCGCCTCCGTCTATTCGCGACGCCTTGCGGCCCGAGTCGCCCGGGAGCTCAGGGGACCGGTCCTCGGTCTCGGTGGGACCTCTCAGGTCCGTTGGTTCGGGACCACCGCCTTCCGGATGACAATCAACTGGGCGATCGGAAGGGCTCAAGGCCGGCGAGACGCGGCCCTCGTGGAGGCAGCCTTGCGAAAGGACCCGAAACTGGAATTCGAACTCGCGGATCCCCGCACGCGAATCGGCCAGCGGCGACGTCGGGCGCGATCGGATTGGTCAACCGTCGCATTGGACGGCCGCGAACTGCTCCTCGCTGCGGACGATCAGAGTCGGGTCGTTGGTCTCTTGGAGGCCGTCGGGCCCGCGAATCTGCGGCCAATCATGGCCTTGCATCTCACGATGGGGCGCGCGCCGGGAATCGCCGCATCCGTTTCTGTCGGGGCCAGGGACGCGGTCCAAGCGATCGCGACGATCCGAACCCTTGCGGACCGCGTGAGTGCCTAGTGGCAGCGGGCCTTTTCCAGGGGAGGCAACAGGGCTTCGAGCATTTCGGCGGTCCCCTTGTGCATGAACCGGAGGTCCACGAACCGCTGACTCTCTTCGCATCGATAGGCGGCGTGGAGAACCGTGTATAATTTCGTCCTGAAGAACCCGAACTTCGCGATCCCGATCTGGTAACTCGCGTCATGGCCACCAATCCGGCAAGTGCCCCCGTGAGTCTCGGACAGCTTTGGGGCCGGAATCAACCCGCGCGACGTTCTCACCATCAGCTCGATCGCCCGGCGCGCCTTCGCGTCCGTGAGGAGGGCAGACGCCTGACCCGCTTGGGCCCACCGAACACCGTCGCGGTAGACCGTATAGTCGACATCCATCGGTGCCCGACCGAGGCGAAGGTCCCAGTTGTCCGGTAGCGGGAGGACAATGAAGTTCGACGGGCCAAGGACAAGGTGGGTGGCCGCGACAACGTGGTCGCGCGTGGACGACTTCATGCCCCGCCCGACAGTTCGGCGGCGAACGGAGGCGCGTACGACATCATGTCTTCGGAGACCCGGCGTATCATGTCCACGCCCCCGACCTCCGATGCGTATAGCGGGATATACGACCGGACGAGCGGGCCAAGGTCCCGGTAGAGGACCTTCATGTAACCGGTTTGCTCATGATATTTGTTCCCGAGGTACTCGCCCGCACCCTCCTGGAGGGCGATTTCCGGCCGAAGGACCTCATTCACGATCACCCCTCCGATCGGGATGTTGAACTTCTGTACCATTCCGATGAAACGGCGCACGACCGCAATGGGCAAAGCGAGAGGTAAGGTCACGAAAAAGAACGCGGTCCGCTCCGGATCGACGAGGACCCCCTTCGCCTGCTCGAACCGCTCGTTCATGGAAATCAGGTCCGCCATCAGCGGGTCCTTCTTCACCTCTTCCATGACCTTCTCCTTTCGGAAGGAAAGCTGGACGCGCATGCTCAACGCCTCCTTCCTAGAATCAATCATCCGGGTGAGCCACAGGCCGTAGATCTTGCTCAAACCGATCAGACGGACTGCATTTGCCACGGCGGCCGTGTCGAAGATCACACGGTCGAACGCCTCGCCTTCCTTGAGGATGTAGTCGACCATCCGGTCGAACATCGCGCTCTCCTCGAACGCGGGGTTCGTCGTTGCGATCTCGATGAAGGGCTTGGCGTCGAGAGGAATATCCGCCCACTTGAGGAACTCCTTCACCCTCCCTCGGATCGAGTTCCGATACCGCTCAACGACCTCCGTGGTCTCAACCTCGACCGCGTGGACTCCCTTCGCGCCCTGTACCTCGACGACTTTGCCTCCAGAGAGGCTTTGGCCGAACAAGCTCGATAGGGAGTGGACTGGGTTCAGGGACGCCAGGAGGACGCGTTCGCCCTGGGATGCATAGTGATAGGCCAGTCCGGCCGCGGCGACCGTCTTCCCCACGCCGCCCTTCCCTCCCGTGAAAATGTACCGCATCTTCGGTCGCTGCGCGAGGAGTTGCCGCATGGTCGGGATGGCGATCACCTCACAATGCAGGGCCGAACAGGAGGTCTTGGGAGACCTTCTCAATCATGTCCATCCCGCGCGGCTCACGCGGATACATCGGGAGCATCGCGACGACCTTGCCCGCGAACTTCGATCGGATCTCGTCGAGGTACTTCTGCTGCATCCGCGCGCGGTTCCGAAGGAACTCGACCGCCTCGCCGCCTTTCGCATCGGCCAGTTCCTTCGGGTAGACCTGGTTCACGATAAGCCCGGCCATCTGCAGGCCGAGCGCGTCGAACATCTCGAGCGCTCGCTCCGTATCAAGGATCGCCATCCGCTCGGGGATCAGGACCATGAAGAACGATGTGCGCCGCTGGTCGACCATGAGGTCGGTGAAGCGTGTGATCTTCGTATCTTGCCGACCCACTTGCTCAGGATTCCGGCCATCGCGATCATCCGGACGCCATGGCCGAACGGGGGCATGTCGAATACGTATAGATCGTGACCGCTCGTCGACACCAAGTCCGCCATCGCGTCGTAGGTCGCGGACTCGTACATCGCCGGCTCAGCGGACGTCGAATCGATGTACTCCTCGATCTCCGGCGGAATATCCGTCAGGCCATACATGGACCGAATTTTCTGCTTCACTTCCTCTTGGTAGTCGGCGACGCGGCGGTCCGCGTCGATCTCGACGACGTCGAGCTGCGGAATCACTGAGATGAGGCCCTTCCCGAAGATGTCCCGGTCGAAAATGTCACTCAGGCTCGCCTGCGGATCGGTCGAGAAGCAGAGGACCTTCCGGTTGCGCTTCGACGCCATGTAGTGGCTCAATCCGGCCGAGCACGTCGTCTTGCCAAGGCCACCTTTCCCTGCGAAAATCACGATTCCTGCGTCGCCCTTCTTCTCGAAATAAGTCGAGAGGCCCATGCACGGTCCTCAGAACACTTGGTCCGTGAAGTCCCGTTCCCGGAAGACGCGTTGCTTCCAGCTCTTGATGTTCGGGACCGCGTAGGGAAGGATCCTCAGGGAATAGTAGGGCGGGATCACGGGCACACCGAGCATGTCGCCCAGGGTGATGAACATGAACAGGTGCTCGAGGTACATCCGTGTCCGGAGAGCCGCCGTCACGTGGCCATGGGCGGCCATCCCGTACATGACCCCCTTCGCTGCATCCCGGACCTTGCGCCCGCGCGACTTCGAAGTCGTAGGATCCTTCGAGTCAGCCATGTTGCTTCGCTCCTCCCCTGTGGATGCCCCAAGCCCTCAATAGCTTGACGCTTCGCGGCGCCTACCGCTCCCTGGTTCCGCCGTCGGCCGCCGCCGGCGCTCGGCCTCGGGCCTCGACCACGCTGCTGCGGTAGCTGCGGAACAGGCGGATGGACATCGAAAGGCCGACACCGAACAGGACCACGCCGATGAGGACGAACACCGCGTTGATCCCAACCGCGACGAGGATGTAGTTCGGGTCGGCCTGAATCGGACCTCGGACATTCCGGACGATCCACGATTTGTCGCCTTGAAGGAAGAGCCAGACCGAATACAGGAACGTCCAGGTCTGCCAGACGAGCGCGGCCAGCGTGGTCACGACCATGAACACCCCCGGAATCAGCGAGTACTTCGTCGGTGCACGCACCCGCGCCAGGTGAATTGAGATCAGCATGATCGCGAGGCCTGCGAGGAGCTGATTTGCCCCGCCGAAGTATAGCCAGAGCGCCCACCAGCTCCCGGAGACCGCGAACACCCAAGGAACGCCGAGGCCGACGGCGGTGGAGACGTGCTTGTTCCCGAAGATCCGGAACCGACCTTCACTCCAGGTCTCTGCAGCGACAAGGCGGAAGAACCGCGTGACGAGGGCTTGGACCGTCAGCGCATAGATCACCAGGACCAAGCCGAAGAAGGTCGTCAGGAGAACATTCGT
>VBMC01000031.1 GCA_005879015.1 Methanobacteriota archaeon | reverse complement strand
CTTCGAGATCACGTACGTCCACGCCACCGACACCAACCGGGACGGTTCCCTTCCGAGGGGCCGAACCGTCCTCTTCGAAAACGTGTCCCTGTCCGCTCCGCCGTTCGCGTACTACAACCCGAACCGAGTCGATTCCTACGAAGACTTCCGAGCCGGTCCCTCCCAAGGAATCGTCTTGCCGCTGGCGAACGGTACGTTGGAGGTGCGGAATGTCACCGGCCCTTTGCGCGGTCGCGTGGCTCTGACCCTCGATGGCCAGCCCGCCGTCGTTTCAGGACCGATCGGATTCACTCGGAGCGAATTGCCTCTGTGGCTCTTCCTTCCCTTGCGCTCGAGCTCGGCGGTGGGAATCGCGACATTCGATATCGGCACGCTCCGAGTCGTGCAGGAGTTTTCCGTTCCGAATCCGACGTGGCAGCCGATTGGAGGGGCGACCAGCTACATTGGTCGTGATACCTACTTCGCATTCTTTGATCAGGCGAGCGGCCCCTCCGGAACTTCGTACCTGTTTCGGCTCAACGTGACAGGAGTCGAGATTCCGCAGTTCCGCCAGTCGTTCGCAGGTCGGCTGCGGACGTTCTTCGAGGTCGATCAGCTTTCTCAGGTCTTCGCGGCGACGGAAGACTCACAACTCTTCATCGTCAGCACGAAGCTGAGCGGATCCGCGCCGGTCCAGGCGGAACAATTTGCCCTCATCCCGCCCCGTTCGGCGACGCTCTTCGCGTATGCGGGCGCCCTGAAAGGGACGAAGTTCACCCTCGGAATCACGCAAGAGGAATTGAACGGCGTCTGGATCGAGCCCTCGATAGGCAGGGCCGTCGTGCACCAATTGCTGGGGACTCCTCGGACACCCCTGCCCCCGGGAACCTACCCGTCCGGGCACACGTATCTGCTTGGGACGGACTTCCGCGGCGGGGACATCCTCACCCAGCTCTTCTGGGGTACGCAGGTCGCGTTCATTGTCGGCGTCTTCGCCGCCGCGTTCGCCGTCGGGCTGGGCACGTTCGTTGGCCTGATCGCAGGGTACTATGGAAAACTCGTCGATACCCTCCTCATGCGGACGACGGACGTCTTCCTGGTCCTTCCCTTCCTCCCCATCGTGTTCGTCGTCGCGGCGATTTTTCAACATCCGAGTATCTGGGTCATCATCCTCGTCCTCGGAATCGTCGGCTGGCCCGGGATCGCACGGGTCATCCGAGCGCAGACCTTGAGCCTGCGGGAGCGGCCCTTCGTGGACGCGGCCCGCGTGAGCGGGGGCAGCGATTTCCGGATCATCTTCTACCACATCGCCCCGAACGTCCTGCCCTTCAGTTTCCTCTTCATGACCCTGGGTGTGGCGGGCGCCATCGTCACGGAGGCGTTCCTCAGTTTCCTAGGGTTGGGCGACGCCACCGTCATTTCCTGGGGCGGCATGTTGTCGACCGTCCTGACGTTTGGCGGCGCCCTCAGTGCATGGTGGTGGCTCGTGCCTCCCGGACTGGCGATCACCTTCGTATCGTTGGGCTTCTACCTGCTCGGTCGGGGCTTCGACGAGATCGTGAACCCGCGGCTCCGGAGGCGCTGATCGGTGCCACTCCTGGCCGTCCGAAACCTGAAGACGTACTTCCGAGTGCGAGCCGGCTGGGTCAAGGCCGTCGATGGCGTGAACCTGAACCTCGATGAGGGAGAGACGATCGGCCTCGTCGGGGAATCCGGTTGCGGGAAGACGACCCTCGCGTATTCAATCACCCAGCTCCTTCCTTCGAATGCCCACGTGTTCGGCGGACAGATCATATTCGACATGGAGGGCCACGCCACACCGTATCGGCCGGCCTACTGGAACATGGCCGAGGCGCGCGCGGCTCCGGACCTGCAAAAAGCGAAGGCCGAGCTCGAAACGGTGCAGAGCGCCCCCGAAACGAAGGAGGCGACGCCTCGATTGGAGGAGCTGAGGCGCAAGGTCGACGCGTTGGAGAACCCACTCTCGGAGACGTATCGAACGTATCTCGCCCCTGAGATTCAAGCCTTGGAGCGGACCGTCCGCGACCTGACCATGAAGTTCGAGACGGGCGACAAAGCCTCGCGGCGCGCGCTCGCGGAGGCGAAGAACCGCCTCGCGGCAGCGACCCAAAATGGGGACCTGGTCGACATCACTCGCCGACCGGATGGCCGCCTGAGGGAGTATCATCCGAAGCTGAACGCGGTCCGATGGAAGCAGATCTCGATCGTCTTTCAGGGGGCGATGAATGCCCTCAACCCCGTCTACACGGTCGGGCGTCAGATCATCGAGACGATCCGGACGCACGAGGACGTCGGCCCTGAGGCCGCGAGGACCCGTGTGGAGGAGCTGTACCGCCTTGTGGGCATCCCGGCGGATCGGATCGACAATTTCCCGCATGAGTACAGCGGGGGGATGAAGCAGCGGGCGATGATTGCGATGGCCCTGGCACTCAGTCCTCGCCTCGTCATCGCCGATGAGCCGACGACCGCTCTCGACGTGATCACGGCGTCGAAGATCATGGATGAGATCCTTCGGATTCAGAAGGATCTCCACATGGCCCTCATCATCATCTCGCACGATGTGTCCGTCGTAGCGAAGGTCGCGGATCGGATTGCCGTCATGTACGCGGGGAAGATCGTGGAAGAGGGGCCGTCGGCGAAGATCTTCAGTCGGACGATTCACCCGTACACGGAAGGGCTGCTGTCCGCGTTCCCCAGTGTCGTGGGTGAGCGCCGACGACTCGTCTCGATCCCGGGTAATCCGCCGAGCCTATTGTCGCCGCCCAATGCCTGCCGCTTCCATCCCCGGTGCCAGTACGCGAAGGACATCTGCTCCACGGTCGATCCTCCTGAGGTGACCCCGGAACCGGGCCACCGCGGGCTCTGCCACTTCGTCGACGAGTTCTACGCCCGAGGAGGTCTCTTCCGAGGATGACCGAGGTCGGGCCCGCCGCGGAAATGCCGGCGGACGGCGCAGAAATCCACGTCGTCGATCTGAAAAAGTACTTCGACCTCAGGCGAGGGTTTCTCAAGTCGTTCCGGGGAGAGCCGGTGCGCGTCCGGGCGGTCGATGGGATCAGTTTCGACATCCGGCAGGGAGAAATCCTCTCCCTCGTCGGCGAGTCCGGTTGCGGCAAGACGACGACGGGACGCCTGCTGACGCGCCTCGAGGAGCCGACGGGAGGGCACATCATGTTCGGAGGGGTCGATATTGCCTCGCTGGAGGGGCACGCGCTATTCGAATTCCGGCGGAACGTCCAGATGATCTTCCAGGATCCGTATGAGTCCTTGAATCCTCGGTACACCGTGTTTCGCGCCGTCAGCGAGCCGCTCATCATCCATCGAATCGCCACGTCGTTGGAGGAACGGACGGAGGTCGTCATCCGCGCGCTCGAGGACGCTGGCCTGAGGCCGGCACAGGACATGCTCGACCGGTTCCCCCATGAACTCTCCGGGGGACAGAGACAGCGGGTGGCGATCGCTCGCGCCATTGTCCTGAACCCGAAGGTCATCGTGGCGGACGAACCCGTGAGCATGCTCGACGTGTCGATTCGCGCGGGCGTGATGAACCTCATGCTGGACCTGAGGGAGAAGTATCGGATTCCGTACGTGTTCATCACGCATGACATCGCGGTCGCGCGGTACATGGCGGACCGCATTGCCGTGATGTACCTGGGCCGGATCGTCGAAACGGGCCCGATGGACGAGGTCATCGCCCATGCGACGCACCCGTACACGCGCGCGCTCCTCGCCTCGGTACCGGTCCCCGACCCGGAGCACACCTACGCCCAGGTTCCGATCTTCGGAGAACTGCCGAGCCCGATCAACGTGCCGAGCGGATGTCGGTTCCGGACTCGATGCGTGTACGCGCAGGAGATCTGCACCACGACTGTGCCCCCCAACATCGAAGTCAAGCCGGGTCATTTTGCCGAGTGCCATTTCGCGGTCGACATCTTCGAGGGCCGAATGGCACCGCGGGAGGCTGTCTCTGAAGCCGCCCTTGAATCGATGTCCGCCGGTCCGCCTTCGGTGGAGCCATGAACGATGCGGGCTTCGACCGCCCGCGATCCACGGCCAAGGTCGTTCGGAGGGCCTTGTGGGTTGCGGTCGGTGTCGCAGTCATCCTCCTCGTCGTCTTCGCCTCATTGTCCGCGGCGAACTTTACTTCGATCGTCCAGGCGAAGACCTCGGTCTACATCGTCCCTCGGTTCACGGTCACGTTCGCAGGAATTGGTTCCGACGGTCGGGTGGGGCCGGACGGCTCGGTCACGGTCCGTGTGACCGCCGGAGTCGAGAATCCAAGCTCCCGGGGACTGCACGTTTATTTGGTGGCCTTCAGCGGTTGGATCCGGGACGGCCCTGCCGAAGCGGGTCTGAACGAGACCCGCAGGTTGGGGGACGACCGGCTGACGGGGACGGAAGGGGAGATGCGGTTCTTCCGGGTCTTCGGAACCTCCTCAGAACCGAGCCTCGATCCGATTCCCGCCCGGGGCAACCAGACCTTCACCTTCGACTTCACGATGAGCGCGGCCACGGATGCATCGCGATTCGCTGCCGTCCGCAACATCACGGATTTCGCGGTATCAAAGGGGGGTGACGCGGCCACGGTCCCCTGGAACCAGTTTCTCTACCTTGTCTTCACGATCGATGGGGTCCCCGAAGCGAATTCGCCGTCCGCTCCCAACTACTTGCGGGACATCCGTCGCATTGAACGAGAGATCGGGGTGAACATTGCTAGCTAACCTCTCCGCGCGGGTCCCTCGGTTCGCCCGGGTCACGGCCCTCGCCGGCTTCATCGGCCTGCTCTTGGGCTATGCGGTGTTCTCCTCGTCCTTTCCGAGCGCGATGGTCCCTGCGACCGGTGAGTCGAGCCCCCTCCTCGTGTTCGGCGCCCTGTTCGCCGCGGCGTTCCTGGTGGGACTCCTCTCCGACGATCTGCTCGCCGGAATCCTGCAGACGTTCCTCGCACTCCCCATCGGGGCGGCCGTCGCAAGCCTCCTTTCGCTTTCGCCGGTGTTCGCCGGGCTCATCGTCACCCGGCCGGACGACGTGATTTTCTTCACCTTTCGTTTGGGGTTCCCGCTCTTCTTCCTGTCCATCCCGATCCTCTTGTTCGGCACGGTCTTTGGGATCGTCCTGCAAGAGAGATTTCAGGTCGGTCGATACTGAAGCGGGCGTTCGCCGCACCAATTCGAATTCTTCGCGGTCTAGAATCCAATCCGTACGATGATCCCGCCGACCCTCTTCGCCCGAGGGAGAAGCCGCCACTTCGAAGCAATGCATTTAACGAGCCTCTTCCTTCGGCGTCCCGATGCTCGTCGCAATCACGGGGACTCCGGGGACGGGCAAGTCTACGACTTGCGCCGTCCTATCCTCCCGCGGCTACACGGTGATCGACCTCGATGACCTGGCCCGGCACGAAGGCCTCATCGTCGGGCGGGACGCGGTTCGCGGCACGGACGAGGTCGACGTCGAGGCGCTGCGGGGGCGCATCCGGGTCCCCACAAAGATCGCCTTCCTGAAATCACATTACAGCCACCTGATGGACGTGAATCTCGCTCTGGTCCTCCGGTGCCGTCCCTCCGTCCTGCGCGTTCGACTCGAAGCCCGAGGCTGGCCGGCCGAGAAGGTCCGAGAGAACGTCGAGGCCGAGGCCATCGACGTCATCACGCAGGAGGCCGTCGGCCGACTCCCTTTCGTCTACGAGGTCGATACGACGGACCTGACGGTCGAGCGGACGGCGGACGCGGTCCTCGCGATCCTCCAAGGGAAAACGGAGGGCCACGAGCCGGGTTCCGTCGACTGGTCCTCCGAGGTGCTCTCGTGGTATTAGACCGGTACCGCCAGGCTGCGGACTGGTTTCTGGTCCCCGTGGCTTCGCGCCTGCTCCGCGTGAATCCGAACCTGGTCTCATGGGGCGCCCTGTTCGCCGCGGTCGGCGCCGGGATCGCCTTCTTCTTCGGCGGCGGAGGACTCCTCGGCCTCGCCCTCCTCCTGATCTTGGTGAACTCGTACCTCGACGCCCTCGATGGGAAGATCGCGAAGATGGCGGGCAAGGCGTCCGCGCGAGGCGACTTTCTCGATCACGTGCTCGACCGCTATGCGGATGTCTTCCTACTCGGCGGCCTCGCGTTCAACGCGATGTATTGCCGTCTCGGGGTCGGGACACTGGCCCTTCTCGGCGTCCTCCTGACTTCCTATATGGGGACGCAAGCCCAAGCCGTTGGCCAAGGCCGCGCCTACGGCGGGGTCCTCGGCCGGGCCGACCGCCTGGTGCTCCTGTTCGTCGGCGGCCTCATTCAATGGATCGTCGCGCCATCCGGCGGAATCGCGGTTGGAGCGGGCGTCCTCACCTTCGGGCCCCTCGAGTGGTTCATGGTCCTGTTCGCGGTCTTGGGGAACCTGACCGCCGTCCAGCGTGCCGTGAAGATCTGGCGCGGCTTCTCCTAGGTCGCCGTCGACGCGCTCTCTCCGCGGGGCCGACGGTCCCGCCCTTTAATGCGGTAGTACGAGAGGGGATGCTTGATCGTCAAGCAGATCCGATCCGGCCCGGGGCAGATGCCGTACGACTTCATCGTCGAGCACTCCGGCGGCGTGTACTCTGTCGGGCTCGACGTGCCCGTGATGTGCTCGATCTGGTACTTGGTCACGTCCGCGGCAAAATCCGGGACGTCCCCGAACACGCGGTAGATCTCTTCGTTCCCCAGTCCGATGTGATGCAGGAAGGCGACGATTGCGAAGCGGCCCATGTGGGGGACATTCTCGTGATTCTGGATTTGTGCGAGGAGGTTGTACATGCACGGCGGGAAGCGGGTGATGCTCACCTTCCCGATGTCCTCCGCTTTGAACGTGGCCTTCTTCGCCTCGAGGACGCCTCGGATCTCGCGGAGGTCTCCCTTGAACACCGTTAGTATCTCCTCGTTCACCGGGAGTGGGAGGCCTTGCTCGATGTGCCGCTGGATCGCGTTCCGCATGACGCGAAGGGCCTTCTCGCGACGCAACCTCACATAGCCGCGTTCCACGGGCTGGTTGATTAGCTTCCACGGGGTGTCGCGCATCGTGCTCGTGAACCGCAGGAAGTCGGAAAAGTGGATTCGGAAAGCTCCGTTTTCTCGGCGCAGGTCCATGGGGAGCTGAGCTGCGATATGGAGGATCACTTCGTCCGAGTCTTCTTCCAGGAGGGATTCCGCGGCGATCGCCTCCCGTAGCGCGAAGCGCCGGGTTAGATACGTGTCCTCCAGGGCAGAGACGAGGATCCGCGCGACTGGGTACGCGAGGAGTTGGGAGAGCTGGTCGGCCGGTGCGATTGCCACTCGCTTCGCGTCCGGGCCCTTCTCGAGTGCCTCAACCACTCGGGCCCGCCCGATCGCCCGCGCGCGGGCATACGCCGGCTCGGACAGCAATTCCTCGAGAGTCACATGCTCCGCTCGAATGAAGGCGGACGCCTCCTGGAGGAACGGGTACTTCGCGAGGCCCGCAAGTTCCACGGTCGAAGGAACGCTCGTGCAGCTTAAAAGGCCGCGGCGGGGGACCGTGAACATGGAGTCTCCGGACGACATCGCGAACGCTCCGAGCGTCGGCCGAAGGTCTTTCCGGAACCGGACCATGCTCTCGCCCGAATGGGTGAGCTTCAAGGATACTTCGCGGTTCACTCCCAGGGCCTCGGGCACGCGACCCAGGCCGTTGCACTCGCCCGCGGCCTCCGGGAGCGTCGGGAGGATCTGTATTTCCTGTTCCTCGCGGGCGTGCCCGCATTGGACCTCGTGGTCGCGAGCGGGTTCGATGCCCTGACGGCGCCGCCGGCGCCGGATTGGCCTGCGGTCGACGGTCGACTGCAGCCGGTCTGGCGATGGTACGTGAACTATGCCCGATACCTTCGGGTCGCTCGGAAGAATCTGAGGGGGGAGGGCGATTGGGATTCGAATCGATTCCTCCTGTCCGCCGGCGAAGTCGCCTCCGTGCGGGAGGCCGTCCGCCACCGAATTCCCACGGCGATCATCCTCAACGGATTGCGCCACGACTTTGCGAAGGACCCGGCCTCCCGCCTGTTCGAGGGGTACGGGAACTTTTGGTTCTCCCGACTCGCGCGAAAGGTCGATCTGATCCTGGCCCTCGATGACGCCCCATCGTGGCCGAACGTCCGGCGGATCAAGCCGATCGTCCGCCCGTTCAGCGCGTCTCGAGAACAACTTCGGGAAGACTTGTTCTTCCGGAAGAAGACGATCCTCGTGACCGTCGGCGGTACCGCGATCGGGGAATATCTCATTCGGGAGTCGGTGAAGGCCTTCCGTGCCCTGGCGATGGACGATGTCTCGATGGTCATCGTCAGCGGTCCAAAGCTGAAGGCGGAGCCGGAGGCGGGCGTGTACACGTACGGCTTCCTGCCGAATCTGCAGGACTACGTCCTCGCGGCGGACCTGGTGATCACGACCGGCGGAAAGGGGACTGTCAACGAAGCCCTCGCGGCCGGCACTCCGGTTATTGCGATTCCTCCGAAAGGGCACGTCGAGGCGGAGCGGAATGCGGCGGCTCTGGGTTATCGGCACGAGGATCTCGGTCGGCTCCGAGAACTCATCGTCGAGAAGCTCGCCCTCGGACGATTGCCGCCCCGGACCAACGGGAATGCGGAGGCAGTCCAGATTCTTCTCGAGTTCATCGAGTCCAAGGTGGAGTCGCGTTAGACGTGCTGGATCAGACTACGATCGATCTGAGATACGTCCGACCGGCCGGCCAGGGCCATCGCGAGCTCGAGCTCGGTTCGCAGGTGTTGGAGGACGGCTCGCACACCGTCCGCGCCTCCCAGAGCGAGGCCCCATAAGATCGGTCGACCCACGAAAACGGCCCTGGCTCCGAGGGCCAAGGCCTTGAGGACATCCGTCCCCCGGCGAATGCCGCCGTCCAGGTAGACCTCCGCACGGCCGTGGACTGCCGCGACGATGTCCGGCAATGCGTCCAGCGTCCCCAAGGTGGAGTCGAGCTGCCGCCCTCCGTGGTTCGAGACGACGATACCATTCGCGCGGTTCTCCACGGCAAGGGTCGCATCCTCCGCCGTCATGATTCCCTTCAGGACCAAAGGAAGGGACGTGAGGGATCGGAGCCACGCGATGTCCCGCCATGTGACGGAGGGGTCGAGCAACTCCGCGACGTACTTCGCGAACGCGGAACCCCGCTCCGATTCCGGCATCCCATCGAGTCCCGCCGGACGGACGTTGGCAATTCCCAACCCAGGGGGGAGCGTGAAAGCGTTCCGCTCGTCCTTTTCGCGCCGACCAAGGAACGGCGTGTCGACGGTGAGACAAAGGGCCCGGTATCCCGCGGCCGCAGCCCGCTTCACAAGATCCGCCGTGACCGCGCGGTCCTTCCACACGTAAAGTTGGAACCATCGGGGCGCGGAAACCGCGGCCGCGATGTCTTCGAGGGTCCGCGTCGCGATCGCGCTGGCAACCATGATCGTCCCCGACTCGGCCGCTCCACGGGCGGTCGCGACCTCGCCGTCCGGATGGACGAGCCCGTGGAAGGCGGTCGGGGCGACCAGGACCGGCATGGAGATCCGCTGGCCCAGGACCGTCGTCGACGGGTCTCGCTGGGTGACATCGACGAGCACCCGGGGCCGCAACGTCCATTTCTCGTAGGCCTCCCGATTCCGGCGGAGCGAGACTTCGTCCTCCGCTCCGCCAGCAATGTAATCGAAGGAAGGACGCGGGACTTTCGCCCGGGCCATGTCCTCGAGCTCGAGGAGATTCGTGAACGTGAAGCCCATGACGGCAGGCGATGGACCGCCTCTCTTTATGCGTTTGGTCCCTGGGCCGCCGCACGCGGATGGCCTGACCTCACTTTCGGTACGAGGGGTGCTCCGTCTTCGCCCTCTCCTTCTTCTGGCACCAGACGGCCATCTGGTACAGGAGGGAAGAGAGCCGGTTCATGTACCGCAAGAGGTCCGGGTTCAGAGCCTCCTGTCTGGACAACGAGACGACCCGGCGCTCGGCGCGGCGTGCGACCGTGCGGGCCCAACGATCCGCGGAACCTTCGTCCCTTTCGCGGCGCGGGCCATCGCCAGTTCGGCGCCCACCGTGAACAGGTCGTCCTGGATCTTCAGGAGCGCATCGCGGACGGGCTTTTCCTTCAGGGCCGAGATCGCGAGACCGAGGACGGCGTTCAATTCATCGACGGCGCCCATCGCCTCCACGCGAGGATCATCCTTGGCCACGCGCTCGGGGCCCAGGAGGCCGGTTTCGCCGGCGTCCCCGGCCCTGGTATACAACTTCGCCATCATCCCACCCACGGTTCCGCATCCGTCGGTGCGGGGGGCGTCGGGAAGATCGCCGGTTGCACGATGTGCGCGAGGATTTCCAGACCGTCCACGAGCCGCGGACCCGGCCGGTTGAAATAGCTCGAACCGTCGACGAGCCACACCCGGTGGTTTCGGGTCGCGGGCACGTGCGACCACCACGATGTCCCGGTGACGGTCGGCGCTTCTGTCCGAGTGCGATCGAGATCGAACCCGCACGGCATGAGGACAGCCACCTCGGGCAAAGCCGCTGCGACTTCCTCTGGCGAGACGCGGCGGGATTTTTCTCCGGGACGGCCGATGGCGTCGACGCCTCCCGCGAGGGCAATCATCTCAGGAACCCAATGTCCCCCGACGAAAAGGG
>VBMC01000236.1:7479-7973 GCA_005879015.1 Methanobacteriota archaeon | reverse complement strand
CACGGACACCTTCGCGATCGGATGAAAGTCGGGCACGCCGCTGCCCCGTCCAACGCCTTCGCCGCTATTAGACACTTGACCTCATCCCTTCAAACGATGAGCGAGTAGATCTCGTCGACCCAGCCGTAGAACTCCGGCTCCTTCCGGTTGCGCGGCCGCGGCAGGTCGATCTCCAATTCGGCGACCATCCGACCGGGTCGGCTCGAGAGCACGATCACGCGGTCGGCCAGGTAGACGGCCTCCTCGATCGCGTGCGTGACCATCAACACCGCCTTCGGCGGCAGGTCCGGGTTCGCCCACAGCTGCAGGATTTCGTCCCTGAGGTTCTGGGCCGTGAGCGGATCGAGGGAGGAGAACGGCTCGTCCATGCACAAGAGGAGGGGCTCGATCGCGAGCGCCCGGGCGATGCCGACGCGCTGCTTCATTCCTCCGCTGAGTTCGCGCGGGAACGCGTCCTCGAAGCCGGTCAGGCCGACCGCGTCGATGAACTTCCG
>VBMC01000236.1:0-7470 GCA_005879015.1 Methanobacteriota archaeon | reverse complement strand
GCGGGTTGTCCGCCCGGATCGGTTCGCCTTCGAACAGGACCGCCCCCGATGTGGGCTTGTCGAGTCCGACGATGATCCGCAGCAAGGTCGACTTGCCGCACCCCGAGGGCCCGACGACGCACACGAAGTCCCGTTCGGCGAGATCGAATCGGACGAGCTCAAGGACCTTGAACTCCTTTCCGTTCTCGAAGTAGGACTTCGTGACGTCCTTCACTTCGAGGAGAGGATGCACGGTCAGGCCTCACACCTCGAGCCGGAATCGTTGGCTCGCGCGGCGGAACAGGGGACGCCACAGGAGCTTGTTCATTGCGAGGACGACGACGATCATCGTGAGGATCGTCAGGAGGAGCATCTCGCTGTCCGGCGCCGTGAACACCGCTTGATTCAGGAGCGAACCGAGGCCCGGGACCACGAAGGGCTGCTTCGCGTACACGATGTACTCGGACACGATCAACGCATTCCACCCCGCACCCCAGGCGGTGATGCTGCCGGTCAAGAGGGACGGCGTGATCGCGGGTAACAGGAGGCGCCTCCAGTACGTTCGGCCGCGCAGGCCGAACGATCGGGCGGCCTCCTTCAGGTCGTCCGGAATGCTCCGGACCCCGGCGATGAGATTGAAGAGCAGGTACCATTGCATGCTGAAGAGCGCGATGAGGATCGCGGCCAACTGGGCGGCGGCTCCGAAGGACGCGGTCACGACGAGCGCGAAACCAACGATCACAGGAAGGAGCGCGGTCGCAGGCAGGGAGGCGAACAGCTCGAGCACGGGGGTCAGGTATCGGGACGCTCGTTCGCTCTCTCCGAGGAAAGCCGCGACCGGAACCGTCCAGGCCAACGCGATCCCATAGGCGACGAGGAGCCGGGAGAAGGAGAGGAAGGCCGCGCTAGGCAGGAGGGCGGCGCTGGGCGGCAGCGGACGGAGGAACATCTGTGCGAGGCCGATGAGTCCCGTCGAGACGACGAGGACGAAGACGACGACGAACAACGCGAGATCGATCCTCCGGACCTCCTTGATGACCTTCGGGTGGCCGGAATAGGTTCGCTCGAATCGGAGGGACAGCCGATGATACCCGAGGGCGACGGGCTGGAGTCGAGCCAGGATCCAGTGACGAACTCGCGGAAGCCGGGGCAGCCATCGGAACCGTTCGTACGGGCTGGGAACGCGCGGGATCTCCCGGCCCGTGACCGTCTCCATCCGGAACCGTTCCGAATACGCACCGAGGGGCCGCCAGAGGAAGATGTCCAGGGCCAGGACCACGGCGGCGAGGACTCCGATCCCAATCGCGATGGACGGGGTGTCCCCGTTCCGGCCGGCAATCGCGATGAACGCTCCCAGCCCTGGGCGTTGGAATTCGGTGCCGCCCGCGGTGAAGATCTCGCTCGCGACCAGGAAGAACCAGCCGTTCGTCCATGAGAGGATGGAGTTGTAGACCAGTTTCGGGATCGCGGCGGGAAAGGCGAGAAATCGGAAGCGCAGCCAACCGATCAAGCCGAAGCTCGCGGCGGCCGCTTCGAGGTCCTGCGGAATCGTGGTCAAGGACTCGTACACGCCGAATGCCATGTTCCACGACATGCTCGTGAAGATCAGGAAGACGACGGCGAACTCGATCCCGATCGGGTGTCCGTGGAACGTCGCGACGAAGAACACGAGCGCCGCCGGGAAGAACCCAAGGATGGGGATGGATTGGAGGACGTCGAGCACCGGCAGCAGGACGACCGCCGCCCTCTTGTTCGTCGCCGCCGTGTGGCCGTAGGTGATCGCGAAGACGAGCGAGAACACGTAGGCCACCACCATGCGCGTCGTCGAGAACACGGCGAGCAGGGGGAGCTGGAGGGCGTTCAGGGCCGCCTGGGGAAAGACGATCGCGGCGACGACACCGGTCAGGACCAGGACGCCGGCTACATAGCGGAGCCACCGCCGCAGGCCGCGCACCGTCGCCCGCAAAGGAGGGACCCTATTTACGGGTTGTCGCGGGGCCCTCAGACGCCCGCCAGGAAGCGGGCGAGGATCGCCTTCTGGGCATGGAGCCGGTTTTCGGCCTGATCGAACACGATGGAACGAGGACCGTCCATCACCTCGTCCGTGATCTCCAGCCCCCGGTGGGCCGGCAGGCAGTGCATCACGACGGCATCCGGTTTCGCGTGGTCGAGCAGTTTCGTGTTGACCTGGTACGGTCGGAAGATTTTCTCGCGCTCCTCCTTCTCCCGCTCCTGGCCCATCGAGACCCAGACGTCGGTGTAGATGACATCGGCACCCCGGACCGCGGAATGAGGATCATGCGCCACCTCAATGGTCGCACCGCGATCCTTCGCGATCTGCCTCGCCTCGCGAAGCAGCTCCGGATCGGGCTCGTATCCGGCCGGACACGCCGCGGTCATGTCCATCCCGACCGTGGCGGACCCGAGGAGCAGCGAGTTGCACACGTTGTTCCCGTCCCCCACGTAGGCCAGCTTCAGTCCGTCCAGCGGCGCCTTCCGCTCTTGGATCGTGAACAGATCCGAGACCGTTTGGCACGGATGTTCTCGGTCGTCCAGACCGTTGATGACCGGCACACTCGCGTTCCTCGCGAGCTCGCGGACGTTCTCGTGCTTGAATGCGCGGTACATAATGCCGTCGACGTAGCGGCTCAGGACGCGCGCCGTGTCCGCGATCGTCTCTCCGCGGCCCAATTGCAGGTCATTCGGGCTTTCGTCCGATTCTTGATGCTCCCGGCGAGTTCGAGCAGGCCGACGAGATCGTCGCGGACGTCGCGCATCGACACGAAATCGCGTTTTCCTGCCATGGCCGGCGCTCCATCCGGCGCGGCGTACAAAACGTTTGTGCAACGCGCGGACCTCAGGCGCAGCCATCAAATAACCGGAGGTCGAATGCGGTGCGTTGGAATCGCCACCGTCGACTCCGTCTCAACGCCGCCGGGCCGCGGAGGATGCCGCCATGCAGAGGCGAAGGATGAGCGTGGCCGTCGGGGCGGTCGGTTTGATCGTCCTCTTTGGAGGCGCGATGGCAAGTCTCCTCCTCTCCTCGTTCACGTACCTGTTCATCGGTCTCGAAATCGCGGGACTTGCCCTTATCGTCGTGTCGTTCGCGCGGCTCAGGCGATCCACACTGGGGATCATGCGCACTCCGGAAAAGTGAGAGACAATCCTCTGAAGGGCTCGGCCCGAGCACGTCCACAAAAACCCTATATCCTCCCCGCCTCTTCCGCCGAACTGCGGCCGGGATGGGCTAGCCTGGTCTTATGCTAGGGGACTGTGGATCCCTTGACGCGAGTTCAAATCTCGCTCCCGGCCCTCCTGCCCCGGTCGCGACGTGCCTCGGGGTGGAACGGGCTCCGCACGTTTTAATAGCGAGTGCCGAATGGGTGGGTCGCCGCTCCGAGGCGATGAAGAAGCCTCGCGGTGGTCCGAATCCCGGGGAGCGGGGCTGCGATGATCAAGCAGGCGGAGAAAGCGTATGCTCCACTCGAGGTGGAGAAGCAAGTCCAAGAGTTCTGGAACCGCGCGAAGGTTTACGCGAAGACGGTCGAAGCGCGATCGAAGGGCGACGACTTTTACTTCGGTGATGGACCGCCGTACACGACCGGGTCCATCCACCTGGGTCAAGTGTTGAACAAGACGACGAAGGACGCGGTCATCCGCTTCCGCCGGATGCGCGGCTTCCGGGTGCGGGATCAGCCCGGCTACGACATGCACGGCCTTCCGATCGAGGTCCAGGTCGAGAAGACCCTGGGGATCACGAACAAGAAGGAGATCGAGGACCTCGGGATCGAGAAGTTCGTCGCGACATGTCGCACGTTCGCCCTCGACCTCCTCAACAAGATGACGGACCAGTTCCGGGCCCTCGGAATCTGGATGGACTGGGACCGGCCCTACATGACGATCCGGAACGAATTCATCGAAGCGGCGTGGTGGACGCTCGGCCGCGCGCACGAACGAGGTCTGCTCTACGAGGCCCTCCGCTCGACCCAGTGGTGCTCCCGCGACGAGACCGCCTTGGCCGACGCGGAGATCGAGTACTCGGATGAGACGGATCCCTCCATCTACGTCAAGTTCCCCCTCCGGGACCGACCCGCCGAGTCCCTCCTAATCTGGACGACGACTCCCTGGACCCTCCCCGCGAATCTGGCAATCGCGGTCCACCCGCAGTTCGTCTACTCGAAGGTGAAGGTGGTCCGCGGAGAGTCCGTGGAATTCCTGTGGACGATGGAGGCTACGGTTCCCACCGTCATGGCCCGCGGCGGGGTGACCGCCTACGAGGTCGCCGAGACGACGACCGGCGACAAGCTGGTCGGCCTGGCCTATGCGCACCCGCTCGCGGACAAGGTCCCCTATCAGGGGACCGTGAGGGGCGAATGGGTCCATCGCGTAGTCTCCTCGAGCACCGTCGAGGCGGAGCACACGGGCCTGGTCCACACCGCGCCGGGTCATGGTCCGGAAGATTTCGAACTCGGGCAGACCCTCGGCTTGCCGGTCTTCAGTCCCGTCGACGGACGAGGCCATTTCACGAACGAGGCGGGCGTGTACGCCGATAAGCCTGTCAAAGAGGCGGACGCGGTAATCATCGAGGACCTCCGCGCCGCGAACGCTCTCTTCGCCGCGGAGACGCTGGTCCACGCCTACGGTCACTGCTGGCGCTGCAAGACGCCAATCCTCTACCGCGCGACGGTCCAGTGGTTCCTGCGAGTCACACCGATCAAGGCGAAAATGGTCGACGAGGTCCGCCGGGTCGCGTGGTATCCGGAATGGGCGGGCGCGGCCCGTCAGATGGACTGGACACAGAACCTGCGGGATTGGTGCCTCTCCCGCCAGCGGTACTGGGGCATCCCGCTCCCGATCTGGCGGTGCACGAAGTGCGGCCAGTGGATCGTCGTGGGCTCCTCGGATGCGTTGCGGAAGGCCCAGGGGTACGCGGACGGGATGGACCTACACCGGCCGGGGATCGACCAGGTCGTCCTACCGTGTCCGAAGTGCCGCGAGGAGATGAGGCGGGTCCCCGACATCCTCGACGTCTGGTGGGACAGCGGCAGCTCGCCGCCGGCGTCGTCGCGTTCGATCGGGCACCGTACGACAGCGTGCTCATGCATGGATGGGTGAACGGGCCCGACGGGCGGCAGATGCACAAGTCCTTGGGGAACATCATCGAGCCGGAGACGATCGTCCGCAAGTTCGGCGTCGACGCGCTTCGCTTCTACATGCTCTCCGTGAACGCCATCTGGGACGACAAGACGTTCCAGGAGGACGGCGTCCGGAACGCCAACCGAACGCTGAACATCCTCTGGAACGTGCTTCGCTTCGCGACGACCTACATGGTGCTGGACCGGTTCGACCCGGCCTCGCCGGATTTCGCGTCGATCTCGGGCCACCTACGGCCCGAGGACCGCTGGCTACTTTCACGGCTCGAGGGCCTGAAATCCGCCGTGAACAAGGAGTTCGCGACGTACCACCTGCACCGGGCCTACCGGGCGGTCGAGTCCTTCATCCTGGACGATCTCTCCCGCTGGTATGTGAAACTCGTTCGCGGCCGGACGTGGACCGAGGCGGAGGACCGCGACAAGCTCGCGGCGTACCACGTGCTCTTCGAGGCGCTCCGGACGCTCGCCCTGCTCCTCGCGCCCGCGACGCCGTTCGTCGCCGAGGCGATCTACCAACGACTCGACGGGAAGAAGCTGAGCGTTCACATGGTCGATTGGCCGTCCGCGCGGGAGGAACGAATCCAGCCGGATATCGAACGGTCCATGGGCATCGTCCAGGAACTGGTCGAGGTCGTGTCGAAGGAACGCCAGAAGGGAGGGCGCAAGTTGCGTTGGCCTCTGAAGCTCGTCGCGGTGAAGAGTCCGACGCCCGACGCGGCGGCCGCGCTCGAGACGTTGCGGGGCATCTTCCTCGAGCAGGCGAATGCGAAAACCCTGGCCGTCCTGAAAGAGACGGAGGAGTTCCCCGGGATGGCACTCGTCGTCAAGCCCGATCCGGCGGCGATCGGCAAGGCCTACCGCGTGTTGCAGCCCAAGATCGTGAAGCTCCTCGAAACGCGATCCGCCGACGAGATCAAGAAGGCCCTCGACAAGGGACACCTCCAGGTCGGGGTCGAGGGCCAGATCGTGACGATCGAACCGTCCATGGTCCCGTACGCGCGGGAGATCATCCGCCGAATCCAACAGATGCGGAAGGATATCGACCTCGATGTCGACGACTTCATCGAGACCGTCGTGAAGACGAGCAAGGACTTCGCGACGATGCTGGGAAGCCAGAAGGAATTCATGGCGCGGGAGACTCGATCCCGCAAGTTCACGTTCGCTGAAGGGACGGTGGAATCCGAATATGTTGTGGAATGGAACGATGTCGATGGCCATTCCGTGACGATCGGCGTCACGCCGCTCCACATGTCGGAGGCTCTCCGAGACTTCACACGGATTCCCGGGATCACAGTGCCGAAAGCAATGGCGCTCTTCGACGCCGGATACAAGAGCCGCGGGGCGCTCCAGGCCGCGACGAAACAGGAACTCGCCCAGATCGAGGGCTTGCAGGGGGCGGACGCGGTCCGGATCTTGGACGCCCTGGCGGCGACGAAAGAGGTCCCCTTTTCCTGTCCCACCTGCGGGGCCTCCGTCTCGGCGAGCGCGCGCCGCTGCTCCCGGTGTGGCGAGCCCGTCACGACGAAGACGACGCCGTGCCCGCGTTGCAAAGCCGCCATCCCTCCGGGGGCGGAGAAGTGCCCCGTGTGTGGCTTCGTTCTGTCCACCGCCAGCGTCGGGTCACCCTCCCGCATCGCGTGCATCGCCTGCGGTGAGCTGATCCCCGCGGGTTCCACCGAGTGCCCGTCGTGCGGCGCGCCGCAGGCTCGGGCGGCATCGACTCCCGCTCGGACCTCGTCGGAGGATGAGCCCCCGCCGCTATTGAAGGATTCTTCCTCCTACCTGGTCGAGGAGGCGGCGCCGGACGAAGCATACCGGCTCTTCCAGATCGCCCAGAAGGCGGGGAAACCGGGGATGGCGATCACGCGGATCTTTCCGCAGAAGGTGCGGGAGCGCCTCGGTGGCTCCGACCTCCCGATCCTCTGGTTGAGCAACGTCGGCAAGGAGGACTCGGTCCGGCCGAAGGACCTCGAGAAGCTGTCGCTCGCGGTGGAACAGTTCCTCACGCGTGAGAAGGGCGTCATCCTCCTCGACGCGATTGAGTATCTGGTTACGAATAACAACTTCATCACGGTCCTGAGGCTCGTCCAGTCGATTCGCGACCAAGTCGCGATCAACAACGGCGTGTTCCTCGTGTCCGTGAATCCGTCGGCCCTCGACCCGCATCAGCTCACCCTGCTCGAGAGGGAGGTGGATCGAGTGATCGGATCTAGAGGTGGCTCGTCGGGCGAGACCTCACGAGACGCCGACCGTTAACGTAGGACCGCCGCGACGACGTCTTTCAAGCGCGGAACCGTTTGAAGGCGGTCGAGTTCCTCGCCGGGGTGAACCCAGCGGT
>VBMC01000235.1 GCA_005879015.1 Methanobacteriota archaeon | reverse complement strand
TGAAACCGTTGCGGCAAAGTCTTAATGCGAGGGTCCGTGTGAACGGAGATTCCTCATGGCAAGGAAACCGATCATTGGGGTGATTGGAGGCGGGAGCACGGCCTCCCGGGAGGGAATCGCCCTCGCGGAGGAGGTCGGATTCCTCATCGCCCGAGCCGATGCCATCCTCGTGTGCGGCGGACTGAACGGGGTCATGGAGGCGTCCGCGAAGGGCGCGAAGCGGGGTGGGGGATTCACGGTCGGCATCCTTCCCACGGGGAACAAGGCGGATGCGAACCATGACATCGACCTTCCGATCGCCACGGCCATGAGTACCGCCAGGAACCTCATCATCGTCCGAACGGCAGATGCCATCGTGGCCGTGAACGGATCGTACGGCACGTTGAGCGAGATGGCCCACGCGTTCGATCTTGGCAAGACAGTGTTCGCCCTCCGCACGTGGCCGATGGACAAGGCCGGCGTCGAGTCGTCCCTCTTCGTCCCCGTGGACACGCCGCGAGAAGCCGTTGAGCGAGCCCTCGCCTACGCAAGGAAGGCGATGGACGCCGAGAAGCCCGGACCGGGCCTGCCGAAATAGAGCCGATTTCCCTGGAGTGCCGGTCGGCCATTCGCCACCTCCGCAGGCTTAAGAGTCGACGCCGATATTCTCGACCGTGCGGCCCTCCGTGACACCCGCGGAGTTCGAGCGAACGGGTCTGTCACCGGATGCGGCTCGCGCCCTTGCCCGACGCGTGAACGACCTTCTCCGAGATCGGACGGACCGAACGAACCCGGATGCACAGGTCCGGCTTTGGCTCGAATTCCGTGGCCTCATCGAAGCGGACCCGATTCTGAGAGAGGCGTTCGGGGCCCAGGCGATCCTCTACAGGATGGCCTACGACGGCCGCCCCGGTAAAGACGGACCGGGACCGGCATGGATCCCGTCGCCAGACACGATTCGTATGTCGAACTTGGGTTCGATGATGCCAGAACGCCGGGTCGGGTCGTATGCGGACCTCCATCGTTGGTCGACCGAGCACCGTGCCGAATTCTGGTCGGCCATGATCGAGCGCCTCGGCATCGTGTTCCGAACCAAGCCCGAAGCCATCCTTGAGCCAAACGCGGATCCGATGCACCCGGATTGGCTGCCGGGGGCGAGACTGAACATCGCGGAGAGCTGCTTCCGCGCGGAACCGGGGAAGACGGCGATTGTATGCGCGTCCGAGGCCATTCCGGAGCTTCGACATGTCACCTACGGCGAACTGCATCGCCTCGCCGCCAGGGTGGCAAATGGGCTCTCCGCCACCGGTATGAAACCGGGCGACCGCGTCGCGCTCTACCTCCCGATGAGCCCGGAGTCGGTTGGAATCTACCTCGGGGTCATCCTCGCGGGATGCTGCGTTGTGGGCATCGCGGATGCTTCGGCGCCCGCCGATTTCGCCAAGCGCTCCGGGATCGCAGGGGCGAAACTCGTCTTCACGGTCGATGCCTACCTTCGTGATGGGAAGGAACATCCCGTGTACGCGAAGGTGACCGCGGCCCACGGACCGCAGGCGGTCGTCCTCGGGATGGATCCGGAGACCCCGGCCCGCACGACGAGGCCCAAGGACCTCGGATGGACGGATTTCCTCGATGACAAAGGGACGTTCGATGCAGTGCCTTGCCGTCCCTCCGATCCGTCGAACATCCTGTTCTCGTCCGGGACGACCAAGGATCCGAAGGCGATCCCGTGGACCCATACGACGCCGATCAAGGCCGCTGCGGACGCCTACTTGCACCACGACGTGGGCCCCTCGGACGTCCTGGCATGGCCGACCAGTTTCGGATGGATGATGGGCCCCTGGCTCACGTACGGGGCCTTGGTGAACCGGGCGACGATGGCCCTCTACGTCGGAAGCACGACCCGTCGGGCGTTCGGTGAGTTCGTGTCCCAGGCCGGCGTCACGATGCTCGGCGTCGTCCCGAAGCTCGTCCGCGCGTGGAAGCTCGAGGGGACGATGAACGGATTGGACTGGGGCCGAATCCGGCGGTTCAGTTCGACGGCGGAACCTTCGAGCCCGGAGGAGATGCTCTACCTGATGTCCCTCGCCGGGTACAAGCCGGTCATCGAGTACTGCGGCGGCACGGAGATCGGCGGGGGCTACATCACCGGGACGATGGTCCAGCCGTGTGCCCCATCGGCGTTCACTACCGCGGCCATGGGCCTCGATTTTGTCATCCTGGAGGACGGACGCGTGTCGGATCGCGGCGAGCTCTTCCTCATCCCCCCATCCATCGGGTTGTCGAACGACCTGCTGAACTACGACCACTTCGAGGAATATTTCCAGGGCGTGCCGCCGGGTCCGAACGGCGAGGTCCTGCGACGCCACGGAGACCAGGTCGAGCGCCTCGGAGGCGGATTCTACCGCCACCACGGTCGCATCGACGACATGATCAACCTGAACGGAGTCAAGACGAGCGCCGAGGAAATCCGGAGCGTAATCGGGAACGACCTGGTGGCCGATGCGAAGCCGATCTCGGTCGACACGGACGGCTCAGGCTGAACCCGCTTCTCGCGCACGTCGAGGAAGTCGTCCTGGTGCCGGAGCTGCCGCAAGCGGGACCTGGGAAAACGAAGACGATGCAGGAGCTTCGGCGGGATTACGAGGCCCGCGAGAAGAAGGTCGAGCACCGCCGAGAGGCCCATTGAACTTCGCTTAACCGGTGGCCGCTACAGACACCGTGCTCGGTTCCGGAGGGGGGCGTGGCCGCAAGGGCGACTCAAGGACCCGGTTGATCGTCACCTGCGCGATCGTTCCGTAGTACTTCGACACATGCTCGAGGGGACGAAGGATCATCCCCAGCAGGTTGGAGGGTGCCTTCGGGGAATTGGCCCGGCTCCGTGCGGGCGGCAAGCCAAGTTGCCTCAGGTCTCGAACGAGCGCCATCTGCAGGTCGAGCGCTTCGTTCGCCTTCTTGAGGTCGGAGGCGAAGAACGAGGTCATCGTGAGCTCGATGATTTTTTCGAGTCGAGCCTTGAGCCCGCCGACCGTCTTTACGAGGTCCTTCGTCGGAGGACGACCGGATCGCATGGCCGGACCGATCTCGGCCGCCATTTCCTCCCAAAGGTCTCCGACGTTCTCGAGGGTCGCCGCGGCAAGTCGGTCCCCGAGCAGGTGTCGCGGTTCCGTGACACCGATCTTGGCCGCGACCGATCGATTCGATGCCGCGAGAAGGAGCTGGCGGACGACGAGCCAGTAGAGACGGTCCACCTCAATCTCCATGCGAGCAACCTCTTCGATGCGCCCGACTGCCTCCCCCGCGAGCACACCAAGGGCGAGTTTCTCCATCCGCGACGTGAGGTAGTGGAGTCGACGCAAGAGCCCGTCGATCGGAAAGCGGGTGGGTTCTACGAAATTTTCGATCGTCACGAACCT
>VBMC01000234.1 GCA_005879015.1 Methanobacteriota archaeon | reverse complement strand
CGCTCCCGCTGGCGGGGCGCGAGGAACCGGCGATCGACATCGCGACGCCGCTCGACACGAGGGCCTTGCACACGAACCACGCGCTCTCCTCGAGTCGCGGCTTGATCGTCGACGCGTTCTCGATGACGAGGCGCGCGGCGAGTTCGCTCAGTGCCGCGGCGTACGAGGAGTAGTACTCGTTCCGCAAGTTCCGGGCGAGGGCCCAGTCCTTCACCGCGACGAGATTCGAGATGATATCCCCGCATCCCGCGGCCAGGAGGCGGAACGGGGACTCCGCAATGATGCCCGTGTCCATGATCACCGCGATCGGGGTCTGCGCGGCGAGGCTCACCTTGTCGCCGTCTTTCTGGATCGACGCGCGCGAGGAGACGACCCCGTCATGGCTCGCCGCCGTCGGGACGCTGATGAACGGGACGCCCGCGTTGAAGGAGCCACACTTCGCGACGTCGATCGGCCGACCGCCCCCGACGCCCAGCGCGAAGTCGAAGTTCCCTTTGCGGATCCGTTCCTCGGCCTCGCGGACCTCCGCCCACGTCGCGTCCGGAATCAGGTATTGCGCCGTCTTGATCTTCCGCGCCGCGAGTTCCTTCTCGACGACCGCGCCCGCGATCTTCATCGTGGTTCCGTCCGCGACGATCAGGGCGCGCTTGCCGAGCTTCAGCGACTGAGAGACCTCGCCGACCTGGTGCAGCGCGTCGTGGCCCACGACCACGTTGCGGGGGAGTTCCATCGCTTTCGTTTTCGAGAAGGACTCTACGTCCATCGTGGACACGCGGTCGCCCCAAACCCGGTCGAACGGAGCGTCGCTACTTAAACCCGACGACCTGGAGATTGCGGATGGTCTCATCCTCAATCGTCACCGCGGAACCTTTAAACCCGCACCGACAGTGAACGACGCCGATGGCCCTCCCGCTGGCCTTCACGATTGCGGCGCCCGCCGCATCCGAGGACCTCGCTCGGGGCGAGGCCGAGTTCCTCCGCGGGAATGCGCTGTGCGACGCGCGCGACTATGCGCCGGCCCTCGCGTGCTACGAGCGCGCGACCGCCCTCGGATACGAGGACCAGGTCCTCTGGAACAACCGAGGCGTCGCCCTGGACGGACTCGGCCGCCACGAGGACGCGATCGAGGCGTACGGCCGCGCCTTGCGCCTGAACCCGGCGTACGAGATCGCGGCATACAACCTCGGGAACGCGTACGCGCAGCTCTCGCAGCTCGACGAGGCGCTCGTGGCCTACGACCGCGCGCTCGCGATCAAGCCCGAGTACCCGGACGCGTTGTACGACAAGGCGCTCGTGCTCGCGCGGCTCGGCCGATCGAAGCCCGCCCTCGCGGTGTACAACGCCCTCGTCCGCACGGACACGGGCAACGCGGTCTCGTGGGCGAAGAAAGGCCAACTCCTCGAGGAGCTGAACAAGTTCGAGGATGCGGTCGAGGCGTACAAGGCCGCGACGTCCCTCGACTCGGACGACGGGGCGGCGTGGACCGGCCTCGGCGACGCGCTCTACGCGCTCGAGCGATACGAGGAGGCCGTCGAGGCGTACGACCGCGCGATCGCCGTCGATTCGAACAACGAGGAGGCGTGGAACAACAAGGGCTTCACGTTCTTCATGCTCGGCATCCACGAAGAGGCCCTCTCCTGCTACGAGAAGGCCCTCGCGATCAACCCGACGTACAAGCAGGCGTGGTACAACAAAGGCTACACGTTCCACGGGATCAACCGCCTCGAGGAGGCCGTCACCGCCTACGAGAAGGCGATCGAACTGGACCGCGGGGATGAGGTCCTGTGGAACAACCTCGGCAACGCCCTGTACAACCTCGGGCGGTACGGCGAATCGATCCCGTACTTCGAACAGGGGCTTGAGGTGAACCCAAAGTACGAGATCGCGTGGAACAACATCGGGAACGCGCTGAACAAGATGGGCCGGCATGCGGAGTCGTTGAAGTACCACGACAAGGCCCTGGAGATCAAGCCCGATTTCGATTATGCGCTGTACGCGAAAGGCCATGCGCTCGACAACCTCGGACGGCACGAGGAAGGCCTCGAGCTGATCGGCCAGAGCCTCGAGCTGAACCCGAACTACGATCATGCATGGATGGCGAAGGCGGAGTCGCTGTACCGTCTCGGCCGGCTCGAGGAGGCCCGCGACGCGCTCAACAACGCACTCATCCTGAACGGCGAATACGAGGAGGCCTGGGTCTTCCGCGGCAAGATCCTCGAGGAGATGGGGAACGCTCTCGAGGCGGAGCGGTGCTACGAGGAAGCGTTGCAATGCTTCCGCGCCTCCCTTGAGCTCGAGCCCGAGAACGCGGAGCTCCTCTACCATCGGGCCCTGCTCCTGGAAGACCTCGAACGGACGGACGAGGCGATCGATGCGTACGCGGCGTCGGCCTTCCGAAGCCATTCCGCCGATGCGCTGATCCACCTGTCCGCCCTC
>VBMC01000233.1 GCA_005879015.1 Methanobacteriota archaeon | reverse complement strand
ATCACGCTCACGCTGGACATCAACACGGTCGCCGCGAGCGCGGACATCATGTTCCTCCTCCTGTTCCTCATGGTGAATTACGCCGCCATCGTCCTGCGCAAGACGATGCCCGACGTGAAACGGTATTACGTGATGCCGCTGTTCCCGATCATCCCGATGCTCGGGATCGCGACGAAGTTCGTGATCGCCCTCAGCCTTTGGACCATCGAGCCGATCGCCTGGGTCATCGCGCTCGGCTGGATCGGGATCGGCCTCCTTGTGCATTATCTGCACGAGAAGAAGGAGATCGTCATCGGCGTGACGAAGGTCGTGGAGTCGATCCTGCCGATCCATCGCCGGCGGTACCACATCCTCCTTCCGATCGCGGACTTCGATCGGGTGGAGCTCGTCGACTTCGGCGCCATGGTGGCCCAGGTCGAGGACGCGGAGCTCACTCTTCTCCATGTCATCGAGGTCCCGGCGGCCCTCCCGATCGACGCGATCGACCGCTCCTACGTGGGCGAGGTGCGCTGGCAACTCGGGAAATTGCGGCGGCGTGCGGAGGAACTCGGCGCGTACGCGACCGCGCGGGTCGAGGTAAGCCACAAGGTCTTCGACGCGATCATCGACAACATCCGGGAGGGCGACACGGACCTGCTGGTCCTCGGCTGGAAGGGCGGCTGGCGCAAAGGCCGGATCCTCGGAGCCAACGTGGACCGCTTCGTCCAGGAGGCGCCGTGCGATGTCGTGGTCTTCAAGTCCGCGGGAATGAAGCCGAAACTGGATCGCATCCTCGTCCTGAACGCGCCGGAATGGCATGTGTCGTACGCGACCGGGTACGCGATCCTGTTGGCGAAGAAGCACCGCGCGAGGATCACGATCCTGAGCGCGGTCCAGACGGACCTGGAGCTGGAGAAGGAACGCGGGTATAGCGCGCGACTTGCGGAGATGTGCCGCACGCACGGCGTACCCTTCGAGGAAAAATTCGTGAAGATCCGGAACATCGTGGACATGGTCGTGGAGGAGGCGAAGGGATACGACCTGCTCGTCCTCGGGGCCTCCTCGGAATGGCGGCTCACCCAATTCGCGTTCGGTCCGATGCAGGACCAGATCGCCCGCCGCGAAGACATCCCGATGTTGATGGTCCGAAAGGTCCGCCGCAAGGAGGAACGGGTGCCGCTTCGGAGTCCCTTGCCGACTCCTCCGGTCCCGCCCTCGCAACCGGCATAGAACTCGCTGAACGACGATCGAGGCTTCGGTCCACGGGTCAGGATAACGGCGTTCCGCACGCGGAGCAAAATCGGTCGGCCCACCGATTCGTCCGCTCACACTTCGGACATGTTCGGGAGGTCACAGTTCCGGCCGGAGGCACCGGTGGCATGTACATCGGGGCGAACGAGGGGACTGCCGCGGCGAAGAGCGGTCCCTTCATCGCGAGGGCCGCGATCGTAAGGACGAGTCCGACGACGCCGAAGATGGCCATGCCGACCGTGAGCGCGTGGTAGCTCGAGACGCTCGAGAGGAGGCTCGCACAGAACTGCGGCGGCATCTGTCCCCCGGGGCAGAAGAAGTCGGATCAGGAGCACGAGTTTCAAGCGGTGAACCGAGGCGCCAGAGGCGTGTCGCTTTATGTCCTTTGTCGAGGGCGCGAGCTGGGGAGAGGCCGTTCCCCCGGAGGCCGTGGGCCGGTCTGGCGGCGCCGATTCCAGACGACGGATTCGAAGAGTGTTTTTATAGAGCAACGCATATTTATGGCGCCGCGTGGGTGGCATGGGCGAGGCGCTCAAAATCGGCATTACGGGCCTCCCCGGTGCCGGCAAGACGTACTGTCTTCTGAAGGTCATCGAGATGCTTGAGGGCGACGGCCTCAAGGTCGGCGGCATGATCACGGAACCGATTGTGAAGCGCAATCGGCGGGAAGGCTTCTACGTGATGGACTGGGCGTCCAAGGAGAAGCGCGTATTCGCCTCCCGCGAGATCGAGTCGAAGACGATGGTCGGCCGGTACGGCGTGGACATCAGCGCGCTCGAAGAGGTCGGCGTGCATGCGCTGCAATCCGCGACCGCGAACGCCGACGTGATCGTGATCGACGAGGTCGGCAAGATGGAGGTCGAATCGCCGAACTTTGTCCAGGCTGTGAAGGACGCCTTGGACGCGGACAAGCCCCTGCTCCTGACGCTCCACAAGAAGTCCCGCAATCCGCTTCTCCAGGATATCCGTCGGCGGGACGACGTAAGGATCCTTGAAGTGACGATGGTGAATCGGAACCTCTTGCCCTACAAGATCGTGAAACTGATGAAGGGCGAGGTCCTCTAGGAAGAAGGGATATCTGCCTCGCGGGCATCGCGGCGGTCGTGGATTGGCCGTTCCCCGTCCAAGACGTGAAGGAAGGTGCCGCGCGTCTGCTCGTCCCCGATGTCCCGCGTCGGAAGGGCCCGGGAACCGCGGGACCGTGGCCGTTCTACAATCCGACGATGACCGTGAACCGTGACCTGGCCGCGATCGTCCTCGCGAAGTGGCCGCGTCGCCCGCGTACCGTCCTCGACGGCCTCGCGGCCACCGGAGCCTGGGGCATCCGGATGCAACTCGAGGCAGGCCCATACCAGATCACGTTCAACGATCGATCGACTCTCGCGGTGAGTCTGATCCGCGAAAACCTTCGTCGCAACCGGATCCTTGGAGATGTGGTGAACGGGGAACTGGTCTCCCTCCTGGGTACGGACCGGTACGATTTCGTCGACGTCGATCCCTTCGGTCCGCCGACGCCGTTCCTTGGCCCTATATTCGAAGAAATCAAGAATGGTTCCGGGCTGGGCGTCACCGCGACGGACACGTCCGTTCTGAGCGGCACATATCCGGCTGCGTGCCTCCGGCGGTACGGGGCTCGATCTCTTCGTAGCCCTCAGGGCTCGGAGATTGGCCTTCGAATCCTACTGGG
>VBMC01000210.1 GCA_005879015.1 Methanobacteriota archaeon | reverse complement strand
TTCGCGAACCCTCTGTCCTCGCCTATAATCCGGAATCCGCACCTCTCCATCACCCGGATCGAAGCGACGTTGTCCTTGGCGGCGCGGCCATAGATCGGCCTCTTCGTGACCTCGGTCAGAAAACGAGAGAGCGCCTTTGTGGCGATGCCTTGGCCCCAAAATTCCTTTCCGATCCAGTACGTCACCTCCTGTTTTCCGAACACTTCGTCGACGAACGCCGCGACGTTGCCGACCACACGGCCTCCGGCCAGAATGGTCCGAGTCGTGATCCGCGGATCGCCCCGGATCTTGGTCCAATGTGCATTGAACGCGGCTCGATTCGCGGGGTCTTTGTGCGTAAACGCCGCCATGCGGACGGCGTCCGGGTCCCGTTGTTGCTCGAAGAAAATGGGGAGATCTCTTTCCTCCACGAGCCGCAGCCGCACGTCAATCGTCATGCGATCTTCGTACCTCTAAGTAGAGGTATGTCACGAGGCTTCTTCGGCGTTCCCATGGGAGCTCACTGAAACAACAAGAGCGCACGGAACAAGTCTTTTATGGACCCCTCGACTCTCGACGCTCGATCCATGGGAGACCCGACGCTGAAGGAGAAGGCCTGGGAGCCTTCATTCGAGGAAGAGGTCCTCGCGATGTGGAAGGCGGAGTCGGATCTCTACCGATTCGCTCCCGCCCGCGGGCACTCCATCTACGTCATCGACACTCCTCCGCCCTATCCGAGCGGCTCGTGGCACGTCGGGGCGGTCATGGCGTATTCGATGATCGACATGATCGCGCGGGCCGAGCGCATGCTCGGCCGTGCCGTCCTCTTCCCATTCGGGCTCGACCGGAATGGGATCAACATCGAGCGGACGGTCGAGAAGAGGACCGGGAAACCGCTCCACCGCTGGGACCGGGAAGCGTTCATCGCGGAGTGCCGGAAGGAGATCGAAGCGATCGGGAACGGTCTCCTCGAGCTCGCCATCCGGGTCGGGATGTCCGCGGACTTCACACGCACGTACTACACGGACTCCGACGAATACCGCGCCTTTAGTCAAGCGATCTTCCTCGAGCTGTGGCCCAAGGGTCTGTTCTACCGCGGGGAACGCCCGACCTTCTGGTGTCCCGTGTGCGAGACGCCCCTCGCGGAGGCCGACATCGAATACGAGGAGCGGGCCTCGAGCCTCGTGTGGATGAAGTTCCCCCTTTCCACGGGAGGCGAAATCAAGATCGCGACGACGCGGCCCGAGCTGCTCGCTGCCTGCCGCGCGGTGATGGTTCACCCGGACGATGAGCGGTACCGCAATCTACACGGGAAAAAAGCCCGCGTGCCCCTGTACGGCCACGAGGTGCCCATCGTCCCGCATTCGAGTGCGAAACCCGAGTTCGGGAGCGGGGCCGCGATGGTCTGCTCCTACGGAGACATGGTCGACCTCGCGATGTTCCGCGAGCTGCGTCTGGAGCCGCTCAAGGCGATCGACGAAACGGGACGGATGACGGAAGCGGCCGGCTTCCTGAAGGGTTTGAAGGTCGACGCCGCACGGGAGAAGGCGATTGACGAACTCCGGGTTCGCGGTGCCCTCGACAAGGTCGAGCCAATTCAGCACCAGACGCCGATCTGTTCGCGGTCCCTGAACCCGATCGAGTTCATCTCCTCGGACGCATGGTACCTGAAGCAGCTCGACTTCCGAGAGGATCTGAAACGGCTCGCGCACGAAATGGAGTTCCGGCCCACCCGGCATCGGCAGTTACTCCTCGACTGGATGGAGAGCCTGACGATCGACTGGCCGATCTCCCGGCGTCGGTTCTATCACACAGAGATCCCGCTCTGGTATTGCAAGAAGTGCGGCGAGACGCTCGCGCCACCTCCCGGAAAATACTACCGGCCCTGGAAGGACCCCGCACCATTCACGAAGTGTCCGAAGTGTAGCTCGAAGGAGTTCGTCGGCGAGGA
>VBMC01000209.1 GCA_005879015.1 Methanobacteriota archaeon | reverse complement strand
CAGACGAGGGGCACGCGCTATATAACGCTGCGGTCAAGTGGTTCGGCGCGCGCGTTTCGCCCCTTCCGCCTCGTCAAGAAGGTTAATATCGGTCACGTCGGTTGCGCGGCCCTCCGTCCGACAAGGCGGATCGGATCCCACGAATTTCGGAGGACTGAGGGAATGGAATACGAAGAGAAGGGCCGGCGGAGTGTGGACGTGCAGTTCGAGACGATCAAGTCTGAGAAGATGAACTTCGGGCGGAATAACTTCCTTGAGGTCGCGCGGAAACGGGCCAAGACATCGGACGGCACCAACGAGTTCATTTCGGTCTCCCGCGGCTACTACCTGCCCGACAAGTCGGAGCGGTTCAAGCGCTCTTTGACGATTCCGGACAACCCGGAAATCCGAGCGTTCGTCGCGGAGAAGATTCGCACGCTGTGAAGCCAGGGACGTCCTTCTCGCGGGACGACAGCGGGTTTTAAGCGCTGAAGGGTCCATGGGCGGAAGCCCTTCTGCACATGCATAAGGGGGGAGTATCAATCGCCCCACCGCTGAAGCGGGGCTTGGGCTATCTTGCGCTCGACCCCGACGACACCGTCCTCTCCTTCGTCCGGTTCCTAGCGGCGGCGCGGACTCCGTTCCTTTGGATGACGTCGGATCAGCCCCGGGCGACCGTCGACGGCGGAGACGTCCTCCGTGTGACCACCCTCCGCGGGATCGGGAACGCGGACCCACGTCGGCTAAAAGACATTCGGGCCGCGGCCACAACGTTCTTCGATGAGCGGGGCCCGGGTGCGCTCGTGCTCGATTGTCTCGCACCCCTCGTCCTCCATTCCGGGGTCGAGCGCGTCCTCCGGTTCGTCGACGACCTTCACGAGGAGACCGCGATGCGAAACGCCTTTCTCGTCGTCTTCGCCAATCCGAGTGGGATGAACCGCCGGATGATCGCCTGGCTGGAACGGGAATTGGACGCACTGCCGCGAGACGCCGAGCCCGCCGGCGTCGAGGATCATCTCGTCGTGTAATCCCTAGGGTCCGAAAATCAGCCCCATACCGGAGGCGGCCTGCTCGTCCTGGGACCGGAATCGACGGTACACGTCTTCCGCCTCCGCCCCTTTGAGCGGTGGGATCCCTTTCAGCAGCTCGGTCGCGCGGGCGACGGCCGCTTCGTTCCCCTCGACCACGACGTATCGATCGTCCCCTTTCAGGCCCAGGCTCTTCGCGTCCCGGACGGTCACGCTCTGGCGGCTCACGACGTCGTCGGCCGTCAGGACATTCACTTGGTCGGCCTGGGGCGGCGTCAAGCGGAAGACTCGGTACACGTCCCGCCGCACGACGGCGTCCATAATAAAAGGTTCATTCGTCTTCATGGGGCCGCGTGAAGGGGAGCATCAGGAGGAAACCGCCGACGATCACGATGGCCAACCCGACGAACCGGTCGACGCCGCTCCAGGCGACGGCGATGCCCACGATTGCGATCCCGAAGCCGAGGGCCCCGAGGAGGGTCCGCGCGGAGGCCACGAGGCGCACAATCCCCCACCGCCTAAAGTCGTTTCGAGCCCCGCTGCTCCCGTGATAACCGGCCGGAAACGTTCTTATCGCGTCCGGCCGCATCGTCGAGCCGTGGCCGAACGTGAGGAAATTGGCGAGACCCAGATCCTGGCCGCGCTCCTCGGCGTCGCCGAAATGGTCGGAGGCGTCTCCGACATCGATGAGCTGGTCGCACTGATCGCCCGCGTCACGCCGGGCCTCGTTCGGGTGGACCGCTGCGCGATCCTGGCATTCGACGAAGCATCGCGGGAGTTCCGCACGATCGGCTCGTTTGCGCCCGGCATGCGGCGGACGCCGTTCGACGGCCTCCGGATCCAGGAGGCGGAGATTCCCTGGCTCGCCCAACGTCTGATCGCTTTGCGTCTCCCCGCCATTCTGAAGGCGTCGTCCGGTGAGGCCGGCCTGTCACCCGCCCTGCAGCTGCGGCTCTCCTTGAAATCGGCCCTCGTCGTCCCGCTCGCCACCCGCGGGCGTTTCCTTGGCCTCCTGTGGCTCGACGACACCCGGAGTCCGCATTACTTCACCTCCGAGGAAATCAACATCGTCCAGGGCGTCGGAGCTCAGGTCGCGATTGCCCTCGATGGCGCGAACCTCGCGGAGCAACTCGAGCTCGAGCGCCACCGGATCGAGTCCCTCGTCGCCGCCTTCGCGGACGGCCTTGTGGTGGCCGATCGGGAGATGCGGATCGTGAGCATCGACGCCGGGGCGGAGGCCCTCGTCGGATGGCAGACGTCCGAGGTCCGCGGGCGCCGGATGCAAGAGGTATTCGAGATTTCGGAAGCCGAGGCGAGCGTAGGCTGGACGAAGGACCAGGGGGGCTTCAGCTCCGCCGCGAAGGAGCTCCGGCTCCGGGCCCGGGACGGAAATGCGGTCGAATGCATCGCGCAGGCGGTCGCGGTCCGGACCGCAGACGGAGACACGGTCGAGATTCTTTACGCGCTCCGGAGGAAACCGGGGACGCGCGGATATGAGGATCGGATACTCGAATCGATCGACGGGCTCACGGAGATTCACACAGTCGAGCCGCC
>VBMC01000208.1 GCA_005879015.1 Methanobacteriota archaeon | reverse complement strand
CCGCGCAGGGCAGGTTCGGCATGATCCGCACGACCCGACCTCGACCAGCGAGGACCGCTTCGACGAACGCCGTTCGGACGCCGGCGGCCAGCGTGATGACGAGGCTGTCCCGCTTGATGTGTGTGGCGATTCCCTCGACGAGCGCAGCCATGTCCTTCGGTTTCGCCGCGAGGAAGAGGAGGTCGGATTTCGCCGCGAGTTCGCCGATCGATTCTGTGTGTCCGACGCCGTGCTTCGCGGCGACTTCTTTGGCACGAGACGGAACCGCATCGCTCACGAGGATCCGCGTGGCCGGCACGACGCGGCCGACGAGGAGTCCGCGCACGAGGGCTTCGCCCATCTTCCCAACGCCTGCGATCCCGATTGTCTCTTGTCCGTCCATCGGTCCACCTCCGCCGCGACCGGGCACCTTGCATGTTTGGCCGGCTCGCCGCTGATTTGCAACAGGACTTCGAGGGGTTACTTGAACCCGACCGTGACGAACGTCGACGTGCCGTACGAGGATCTGATCGACCTTCTCGGCAAGCGGCTGAGCCTCGAAGAATGCGTCGATCGGATCACGTTCATGGGTGCGGGCCCGGAAGGCGTCCAAAATGGGACGATGACGTTCGACATTTTTCCGAATCGGCCGGACTTGTACTCCGTCGAAGGGATCGCCCGCGGCCTGCGCGGATTCCTCGGCCTCGAACTCGGTCTTCCCCGCTATTCCGTTGGATCGGCGACGACGGACTTCATTGTCAATCCGAACGTCGCGGACGTCCGCCCCTTCGCCGTGGGAGGAATCGTCCGAGGTCTCGATCTGGACACCGCCCTTCTCCGGTCCCTGGTCGATCTCCAGGAAAAACTCCACCTGACCGTTGGGCGCAAACGGAGGAAGGTCGCGATTGGGATTCACGACCTCGATCGGGTGACCGCGCCCTTCACGTACAAGGCGGTCCTCCCTCCGGAGGTCCGCTTCACGCCGTTAGGCCTGGCCGAGGAAATGGACCTGCTGGACATCCTCGTGAAGCACGAAAAGGGGCGGGAGTACGCGCACCTGGTCGCCTCGCAACCGGTCTTCCCGATCATCACGGATGCGAAGGGGAACGTGTTGAGCTTCCCTCCAATCATCAACGGAGTCCTGACCCAGCTCACACCCGAGACCCGAAACGTCTTCATCGATGGCACGGGGACGGACCTCGAGGCGGTCGGGGGCTGCCTCAGCATCATCGCGACGTCGCTCGCCGAGCGCGGTGGCAAGATCGAACTCGTCCACACGAAGTACCCCGACCGAACGCTCGAGACACCGGACCTCGCGCCCCGACAGCACACTCTCGACATGCGCCGCGCCAACGAACTGCTCGGACTGTCTCTGAAACCGAACGAAGCCATCGAATTCCTCCGGAGGATGCGACACGATGCGCGGGCCGAAGGGGAAGTCATCACGGCGAGCTCGCCGGCCTACCGGCTCGATCTGTTGCATTCAGTGGACTTGACGGAGGACATCGCGATCGCGTGGGGCTACGACCGCTACCCACGCGGCTTGCCCAAACGCATGACGATCGGGGAGGCTCTCGCCGTGAACGAGTTCGGGGAGACGGTCCGCACGCTCCTCATCGGCTACGGGTACCAGGAGGTGATGTCCCTGACGATCGCCTCGGCGAAGGAGCCGGTCCAGACCCCTCCCCGGGTCGAAGTGCTCAACCCGCTGGGGGAAGAGTTCACGACGCTTAGGTCCTCGTTGCTTCCGGCCCTCTTGAACATCTTTCGTTTGAACAAACATCGAGAGTTGCCACAGCGGATCTTCGAGACCGCCGACGTCGTCCTCGGCGCGAAGAACGTGCGACGGATCGCTGCGGCGGCGATGCACCACAAAGCTGCGTTCACGGAGGCGAAGTCCTTGGTCCTGAGCCTCTTGCGCGACCTCGGGCAATCGGGGGAGGTGACCGCGGTTGATGACGCGAATTTCATCCCGGGCCGAGCCGCCGCCGTTGTCCTCCACGGGCGGGACATCGGACGTTTCGGCGAGATCCATCCGAGGATCCTCGAAGCCTACACGCTCGTCCAGCCCGTGATCATCTTCGAGCTGGACGTGGCCCCGTTGCGGTCGTCCCGCCTCGGAGGAGAGAAGGTATTTCCGGGTTCCGGCGATGGCGAACCGCTGAGGTAGCGAAGCCCGGTCCAACGCGCCAGACTTGAGATCTGGTGGGCTGCAAGGCCCTCGGGAGTTCGAATCTCCCCCTCAGCGTCCCGTCCATAGGGAAAGTGCAGTCGCGGTCTCGGCAGGCCGTTCAACGCCTTCCGCTCTCCGAACGCATTCCCCTCGTGTCGTGTCTCGCGGCCCGGCTTTCTCTACGAGCGTGTACCTGAAGGGCCTCACGGTAAACGAGGGTGGGCACGGGAGAGGCGGAGGCCCGAGGTAGCTGTGTGGCAATCACATGGTTCTGGTATCGCCCCTCAGGATGAGAATGCCCGGAAGGAGCATCAGAATCCCAATGATG
>VBMC01000030.1 GCA_005879015.1 Methanobacteriota archaeon | reverse complement strand
AGGCCATCGCGGTCGTCACCTCGAAGAACGTAGGATGGTCGATCGCCCGGGCGGCGGTCATCGCTCGAATCGCCGGCTGCATCCCCGACCAAAGGCGCAAGACATCGTCATCCGTAATCGGAGTGCGGTTCACCTGGATGCGCTCGTTGAAGCGGACGAGGTGCGGGGACGTGTACAAGCCGACGCGATAGCCGGCTTCCTCAAGGACGGAGGCCGCGTGTGCGCACACGGAACCCTTGCCGTTGGTGCCGGTGACGTGGAGGACCTTCAGGCCGTGGTGGGGATCCCCAAGCAGGGAAAGAAGCCGTCGGATGTTGTCCAGGCCAAGCTTGATCCCGAACCGCTCGAGACGATAGAGGTGCTCGAGTGTCGTGTCGTAGTCCATCGGTCCGGCCGGGGCTAACGGACCTCGCGGGTTAAAGGTTGCCCGATCGCGGACCGAGGAATCGAACGAGGCCCATACCTATATATCGCGCATGGCAATCGTTCACACGATGCATCCGGCGGAACGACTGCGCGGACGGAAGAGCGCGAAGCTCCACGGCAAGACGATCGTCCTCGGGGTCACGGGCAGCATCGCGGCCGTGGAAACGGTGAAGCTGGCCCATGAGCTGATCCGCCACGGGGCCGACGTCCATGCGGTCCTGACCCGATCGGCACTCGAGATCGTCCATCCGAACGCCCTGGAATACGCGACCGGGCACGCCGTGGTCACAGCCATCACCGGCTCCATGGAGTACCTCGAGATGTGCGGGCGCGACGGGAAGGCCGACCTCCTCTTGATCGCTCCCTGCACTGCAAATACGATGGGCAAGATCGCGCAGGGAATCGATGACACTACTGTGACGACGTACGCGACGAATGCACTCGGCTCGGGCATCCCGATCCTCCTTGCACCTTCAGCCCACGAGTCCATGATCGACAACCCGGCCGTCGCCGCGAACGTCCGCCGCTTGCGGGAACTCGGGCTTGAGTTTGTCGACCCGCGGCGGGACGAGGACAAGGCGAAGATGGCCGACGTGGACACGATTGTCGCCCGGGTCGTTCGTCGCCTCGGGCCCCGAGACCTTCAGGAGGTTCGGGTCCTCGTGGTCGCCGGGGCCACCGTGGAACCCATCGACGATGTCCGCGTGGTCACGAACCGGTCGACCGGCGGGACCGGAATCGAACTCGCGAGAACCGCGTTCGAGCATGGGGCCGATGTGGAATTGTGGCTCGGACGTCACGAGGTGCCGGTCCCACCTTGGCTTCCCTACAAGTCGTTCGAGACGACGGAAGACCTGGCCAGCATGGCCGAGAAGACGGATGCGGACATCTGTATCGTGCCAGCTGCCGTCGCCGACTTCAGTCCGGTGAAGAAGCAGACGGGAAAAATCCCGAGCCGCAAAGGGACGCTCACCCTGGACCTAGAGCCCACCCCCAAACTGCTTGGGCGATTCCGCAAGGGCACACGGAAGGCCCTCGTCGGGTTCAAGGCGGAAGCCGGGGTCAGCGAAACGGAACTCAAGTCCCGGGCCATGACGCTGGCGAAGGAAGCGGATTTGGACTTCGTCGTGGCCAACGACGTATCGAAGGTCAAAGGAGACACGACCTCCATCACGATCTTCGACCGCAAAGGTCACTCGGAAACGTTCGAGGGATCGAAGTCGCTCGCGGCGGAGCGGGTGTGGCGGGCTGTCTTGCATGGTGTCCGAGGGTGAGGCGTTTTGCCCCGGACACGCAACGGCCTTCTTCGAGGTCCATGAGGACCCGGATCTCCGAGCGAAGGGATCTCGCGGTGCCGGGCTGTCCCTGAGCCTCGGTGTCCGGACGGTCGCCAAGGTCCGGGAAGCGAGACGCTCCTCCCTCGACATCATGGTGAATGAGCGCCGCCAGAAGGCCGCGGTCACGCAGCGCGTCGTCGAGAAGCTCACCGGTTCGCGGTCGCTCGAGATCAAAATCCTGAGCGAAACGCCTTTGCCCGTTTCGCAGGGTTTCGGAGTGAGTGCGGCCGCGGCCCTCAGTACAGCGCTTGCGCTGGATGAGGCGCTCGGAGGAGGACTACCCCGCGACGAGCTCGTGGCCATCGCCCATGAGACGGAGGTCGAATGCGCCACGGGACTTGGCGATGTCGTCCCCGCCTCACTCGGAGGCATGGACCTCCGCTGGAAACCGGGCGCGCCCGGCTACAGCGAAGTTCGAACCTTCCCTGTGCAAGCGGACCTTCTGCTCGCGGTCCTCGGACAGGAGATCCCGACGAAGAACATCCTTCGCGATGCGCCGAAGGTCGCGGCGATCAACCGGGTCGGCGGGGCATTGGTCGATGAATTTTCGCGGTCCCCCAGCTTCGAACGATTGTTCGACCTCGGGAACCGGTTTGCGGAAGAGACGGGACTTGCAAGTCGGACCATGCTCGAGGTGATCCGAGCAAGCCGGATGTTCGGGAGGGCGACGATGGCCATGCTCGGCAACTCCTTGTTCGCCACCGGGAAGTCGGAGCAGCTAGCGAGCCTCTACCGCAAGTTCGGGACCTTGCAGCGATGCGAGGTCGACAACGAAGGCGCACGCGTCCTTTAATCACTCGCTCAGCGTGAAGAGCTGGTCGTCGCCGCCGACATCGAAGAGGCCTAGTCGCGCGCCGGCGTCGAGCCAACCATGGGCGTAGTTGACGTTTGCGAGGGCCTTGTCCAACTCCCCCGCGTCCCGGAAGTGCTTCGCGTCCGCGTAGTACGAACGGGCCATCGTCACGAAGTCTTCCGCCACCTTCCGGAGGTGAGATCGTTCCGGCACCGCAATCTTAGCTTTTCCGAGAGCGCGTTCTGTGAGCGCAATGTCCCGGTCGACGAGAGCATGCAGGTCCATCGTTTCGGGATATCGAGGCGGAAGACGAAAACCCTTTCCACGGCGACCCTCTGGGCCGCGAGAGCTAGCGCCCGTCCAACCGAGGCCAGCTAACGTGCGGTCCAGACGCGAAGAGGCGGTTCCTCATCCCTCAATGGCAGAATCCCTGGTTGATCGAATCCATTCTGATTGGGGTCCTGAGGGAGGGACAAGGCACTCGATACCATAGGCTCCAAACCGGTGCCTGTCGAGATCGCAAACTGGTCTGCGAACACCGCGCCAGGATTTGACGTGCAACGACCGTCGGTGCCGGTCGAGTCGGGCGGACAGAAATCGGTTTTCGCCCCGATCGAATTGGCCGTGACCTCGTAGAACACGGATCCGAAGCCAGAGAGCCGCCCTTGGGTGTTGGCATTGGCGCCCATCACCGCGTCGAAGTAGCCCATCTCCCGATCGCTTCCGTCAATCGCCACGTTGTCGAAGCTTCGCCCTCCAACACCTTGCACAACAACGATGGTGCCTTCGCCTTTCGTGTAGACGCCTTGGGTTCCATTCGCCGCGACGCAAGACGGCTCGAACTGGTTCGTCGAGTTGACGGATTCGCAGCTCGACGAGACCCTCAGCTGCTTGCTCCGCTCGTACACATGGTCGTGACCTACCAAAATCAAGTCCACATTGGCTTCCACGAGCTCGTCGAAGAGGTCCTGGCCCATGGGACAGTGTCCATCGTTGCCCACCGTGATGCACTCCTTGTGGACCCCCGCAATGACCCATGGAATTCCCGCATCTCGGGCGCTGGCGACCGTGTCCTCGACCCACTCCGTGTGCGGTGATTGCCGGCTGTAGTTGTAATCGACGCCCGAGAGCCCGGCCGAGAGCAGGATGAATCGCGCAAGGGGCTTGTCCCGAGGGTAGTCGAAGTAATACTCGTAGCCGTAGCCGGGGGTCCCGTTGCCCGCGACCATCGGGGAGGAGAGCGGGTATGGGCAGCTCGCGACGTACTGCGACATGCTTCCGTCCGCGTTGCTCCCGTCGCCGCCGGCGACGATGACGATCTCCGGCAGAAGCCGTTTCATTTGCGTGCACCACCCGGGTGCGTCCGTCGTGTATCCCAGATCTCCGAGGGCGAGGAAGAACGACATTCCAGCCGTTCGAGCACGTCCCACGAGGCCTAGGGAATCGTTATTGCCTGGTCCCGCAAAGTCTCCCGCGGCGGCAAACGTGAAGTGCGTCGTGGACTCGTCCTTCCAGCGCGGCTGGGCGCTATCGAACGGACTCTTTTGGACCGCTCCTTTCTGGAACAGGACCCATCCCGCCGCCGCAGCGATGAGGAGAGAGAGAGCGAGGATGGCGACCGCTCTCCGGCGGAGAATGACGGTCTCGGGCCGCTTTCTTGGGATTCGTCGCGGTTCCTTGATGTCGCTGCCCGCGATCGATGCCTGTTTCGGAGTTCGATCCGCCTTTAGGCCTTCGAGGGCTTTCATCCATGTCAACGACTTCCTAAGTTCCTCTAACAGCTCGTTGTCGGGATCGGGCTTGACGCGGACGGCCCTCGCGCGCGGCTCGACGCCGTCCCCCTGCCGCAGGTGGGACTTCCTCTCACGGCCAGGGGGGGTGCCGAGCGCTCGAAACTTCCGGCTCGTTCGGAAGAAAGCCCTTCCCCTTTCGCGAATATCGATACGGCCCGTGCGGGGTCCCAAGTCCGTCGCGGTCATCCCCTTCATGCGCTCCGGGCTCGTACGAGATGGGTCCTATCAAGGTTTCGTCGCCAACTGCGGCCTATCTGGCCCCGATTGTAATCAGGTCAGCCACATGTTGGGCCAGTTGTACCACAGAGGTGTTTTGACACTTGTCGAATTCGGTCGGCGACAACTCAGTTCCTTAGGCGGGCATGACGTAAATCTGAAAGGTGACAGGCGGGCGATATCTCTCTCCCCATCCGCGTTCGCCCTGTCTCCGGGACCGGAGCCTCCGGAGTGGCGTGACAAGGTCGCTGGGAGTTACACGGCGTCGAGTTGGTTGTGTGGCGCCTCCTCGGGAGCTCCCCGATCGATCTGGGCCTCGTACAGCCGCGCGTAAACCCCTCCTTTCCCTAGCAGATCTTGGTGGGTCCCGACCTCAGCGATTCCTCCATCCTCGAGCACCACGATCCGGTCCGCGTCAATGATTGAGGAGAGCCGGTGCCCGATGACGATCATCGTCCTGCGTTGTGCAAGCTTGTGCAAGGCGTCTTGGATGAGCGATTCGGACTCAGAGTCAATGTTCGATGTCGCCTCATCGAGAATGAGGATGCTCGGGTTCTTCAAGAGGACACGTGCAATCGCAATCCGTTGCCTCTGGCCTACAGAGAGGGTCACTCCACGCTCGCCAATCTGTGTGTCATACCCCTTCGGCAGGCCTCGGATGAAATCGTGGGCATTTGCGGATTGCGCCGCTTGCACCACGTTCTCCTCGGAAGCGTCTACGTCGCCGTACAGGATATTCTCTCGAATCGTTCCCGAGAAGAGGACCGGCTCCTGAAGGACGAGGCCGATTTTCTTCCGTAGGCAGCCCAAGTTCAACCGATCGAGGGGGTATCCGTCAATCAAAATCCGGCCCGCGATCGGCTCGTAGAACCGGAGGAGCAGGTTGACGATCGTGGATTTGCCCACACCGCTCGATCCGACGACCGCGACCGTCTCCCCCGGCTCGATCGTCAACGAGAAATCCTCGAGTACGTATCGATTCGGCCGATATCCGAACGTGACCCCGTCGAATTGGATGCGTCCTTCGATCGTTTGCGGCACGAGACTGTCGGGCGCATCCAGGATTTCCACCTTCGCATCCATGAATTCGAAGATGCGGTCCGCGGCCGCCACGGCCTTCTGGACCGTGAAATTGACCTTGCTGAGGACGACGAGAGGCTTGAACACCTTGTCCATGTACCCTAGGAAGGCGACCGCTACTGCGACCGTCAGGTCGCCGCTGGTCACGGCCGGCGCCGAGAACCAGACGAACACCGCGAGCGAACACAAGGTCAGGAAATCAACGGTCGAGGAATAGGCTCCGGAAAGCCGAGCGAGGCGGACCTTGGCCCGGGCGATCGCCCAGGACCGATCGCGAAACGCGTTCGCCTCGTGGTGCTCCATCCGGAAACTCTTCACGATACGGAGCCCGGAGATGACCTCGAAGGCCTTCGCGGTGAGTTCGGCGACCGCTTCGCGGATTTTCCTCGAGGTCTGTTTGATGGACTTCTTGAATCGGTTCACGACGATGACCATGACGAGAGCGGGGGGCGTGACGAGTAAAGCGAGTCTCGTGTTCACGAAGAACAATAGGCCGAGGGCGCCCGCGACCATGACCGCATTCGAGAGGAAATCCGCGACGTTGTCCGTGAGGACCCTCTCCACCTCGTTCGTGTCGCTGACCACGCGTGAGATGAGTTCACCGGACCGCGATGTATCGAGGAAGCTCATGGGCATTCGCTCGATGTTCTCGTACAAGTCGGAGCGGAGTTTGTGAACGGTTTTCTGGGCCAAAATCTCCGACAGATAGTCCTTGAGAAACGAGGAGATCTCTTTGACGGCAAAGGTTGTGCCAAGCAGGAGCAGCACATTTGGAAGAAGTTCCACGTGTCCCAGCCGAACGACTTGCCCGATGAAGAGGAACGCTAGGATCCACACTTGCGTCAGGTCCATCACGGCCGCGATGACGAGTCCACCCATGACCCCAGCCGCATACGGCCAGTGGGGTCTCACGTAGGACAAGAGTCGGCGGAGGGTCTTTCGACCCGCTTCGAGATTGCCCTGGACCGCGGACGGGCTCGTCCCAGGGACCCGCGGCGGAGAGATATCGGAACTAGGTCGGTCCGAGGATTCGACATCGTGAGCTCGCTTCCATCGCCGCCATTCGCGAGCGGCGAGGACGCCCCAGACACCCCAGGCGAAAATCGGTGCGATAGTCTGCAAGAGCAAGAGCTGGAAATCGGAGAGGAACGAGCGGCCGAATTCCCACGGGAGGGCGAACAACGCCACTTGTACGTTGTAGACGGACGCCAGATAGCCGAGCAGCCACGCAAAGACAGAGAGGCCAGTGAGGATCACCGCGACCGACTTGGCGATCCGGCGGCGCCGGGTCATGGGGATGTCCCTGAGACGAACGCGCCCCGATTCGGAATTCGACAAGGTTGTTTCGGTCGTCGAGCGGGTCCCGCGCCCGCCGGCAAACGGTCTCGGCTCGCTGAGGGACCTCAGCTCGTCCAGGAGCTCCGCATACCGTTCGTCCGTCGCGCGAATCCGGTCGAGGAGCTCCGAGTACGATCGCTCGGCCGCGGGCTCATTTTCCTCTTCTCGATTCATGCCCCTCCGCGGCGACCGCTTCTCTTGGTCTTCCGGTCCCTCGTCTGATCCGGTCATTCAGGAACCTCCTGGCAGCTGCGTTGCGCCGCTTGGATGATCCAAGGGATCGTCTCCCGCCAACCCGGCTCTTGAGCCCTGAAGATGCCTGCCGCCACCTCAAGGAAAGCGCCCGCGCAGTGCAGTGGGAGGCGTTCACGCCATGAACTCGGTGCATGGCGGAAGTATTCTTCGACGAAGGCGCTCGCCGTTGCACAAGCCCGGTCCGCCGGCATCGAACGCATCCCGGCCCTGCTCGCCAGATGGGCGAAAAAGGATGCCACGTCCCGAACGGGGTCGCCGAGCGCGACCGAGTCGAGATCGATGAAGACGACCTGCTGGCCGGACACGAAGACATGATCCGGCTTCAGGTCTCCATGGATCGGCGTAGGGGACGCCTCTTCCAAGCCAGCCGTAACCTCGGCCATAATCGCTTGGATGGCATCCCTCGATCCGGGACACGTCCACTCGACGAGAGTTGCCGCTTTCCGAATGGCTTTCAATCCGTCCGCGAGCGTTTCGTGTCGCGTGGTCGGGACATCATCTTGGTGGAAAGCCGCCAAGGCCCGTGCTGCGGGTCGTACCGCCTCGGACGGATCTGCCGCTCGAAGCAGCAGTCGGCTCAGCGAAGAGCCGGGAGCCTCTTCGATCACGAGGGTGCGGTGCTCGCGCAAATAGGCAATCGGCCGAATCACGTCGTAGGGCGGTGGTCCGCCTCCGGCCCTGCCAGACATCGATTGCAGGAATTGCCACGTTTCTGCGCCATGCTCGTTTCGATAGACTTTCAAGTAGCAGGCCAAGGTCTCGCGCCGAGCCGATCGGACATCGCGTGCTCGGATCATGTAGCGGAGAACGGCCCCACGCTCGGTCCGGTACCTCGCCGTTTCGATTGTCCGCTCCTCTACTTCCCATTCGCCGGGACCGAGACGGTCCAGGAGTAAAGGATCGACACATCGCGTCGCGTCTCCCATCACCGGCCCGAGGGTCCGGAGTCTCCGATCAAAGGGGAAGATCTGGACCAGCATTCGGAGGCCAGGAAGGATGCTGACGGGTTCAAACGTGAGCCACTCGGAAGGAATTCCCCGGCGGGGATCCTTGGCCTGCATCTCCCGCCACCGCCGCTCGGCTTTGCTTTCGTCGGCATACAGTACGCCGGTCACCGGCTGATTCCATCGGCGGCCCGTAGACGGATCCGCGATGCGTAGGTTGTATTGCAACACATGCCGTGACTTCGACTGCCGGCACCGGAAGCGAAACGGCTTGCAGTCTTGGATTTCGTACGTTCTGTCCGCGACCGGCTTCAGCTTTGCTCGAAAGATGTCGAGCATCAGGTCGGGATTCGTTGCGATTGGCAGTTGCGGAAAGTCGGGATCGAAAGGGAAGCCCTCCGTCCGGCCGGCGGCGAACCGTTCGTCACTCAGGATTGGACCCACTCTCCCAGTCAAGGGGCTGACCCGAAACGGGCGGCTGATTCCGTTGTCTCGGTTGATCGCGCATGGCTATTCCATCTTCAACAACTGGACCGCTTCGGCTTGACGCTGTCGAACCGCCTCCGGATGTTGGTCCCGACTCTTGCTGAAGAGCAATCCATGAATTTTCCGCAGAAGTGTAGCCCGCTCATACCATGCGACCCGCGAGTCCAGATCCGAATCGGTCGGAGACCATCGGACGTAGGACTTGAGGACCGTCGCGCGTGCGTAGGGGAAGTCCCGTAGGACTTCCGGCCTCTTAATCGTGGTTCGGAACAACTGGGCGAACAGGTTGCCCAGGTCACAGGCCGGGTCGCCGAGCGCGCATTTGTCGAAATCCAAGACGACGACATGACCCGCTCGCCAGAGGAGATTGGCGGGGCCGAAGTCGCCATGGACGAAGGACGGCTCCGAGGGAAAGGACGGCGCATCGCGCTCCAAGGCCTCGAGGGCGCTCTCGAGGGAACCGGCCTCGCCGGGAAACCGCACGCAAAGATCCCGGACCCTTGGCCGGATATCCTCGAGGGCCGCGTTGGGAAAGAGCGTCCGAGTCGGGGCGATGGGGAGGGAGTGCAAGGTCGCTAGGGCGCGCCCGATCGCGGCTAGAATCGTCTCCGTGTCCTGCGCCATCGCCGTCGTCATCGACTCGCCGGACTCGTACGTCAACAACAAGAGGCGCCGAGGCGCGTGATAGGCGAGGACGCTCGGAACCGCGAGACCGAATCCAGCGGAGCCGTTGGATGCCCCCAGCTCACGGAGGACCGTGGCGACTCTACGGGCGTCTTCATCCCGATCGTAGAATTTTCCCAGCCATCGGTATCGACGGACGTGAGGGGTCCCGGCCAACCGGGCCTCTAGCTCATACCGCACCACGCGTCGCTTCCCGAACGGCGTGAAGGTATCGTCCGCGGCCCAACCCTCGAGCCGAGCGTCAACTCCCTCCAATTCGCGCAGCGCTCCGCTCAACACGGCGTGGGTCTCGTCCGGCTGGAGGGACTCCGCCGGATTCATGCCCATTCCCCCGTTGACATTCGCTTCCGGGCGTCGGTTCGGCGGCACATTCAGGTGTCACTCAGCCAGCCAGAAACGTAGGCAGTCAAGCTTGAAGCTCCGTCGAAGGAGGGGATGATCTTTTGAACGAGTTGGGCGTGGTCCCGTGGATCCTGGGTCAACGCCCATTCCAGAGCCTGTGCCAGGCTTTCGCCGCCGTTCAGGTCCTTGGGATGGATCCATCGAGCGAGGCCGTGCGCCGCGAGCGTCTCGGCGCGGATCTGCTGCTCGATCTTGTGTGTGGACCGAGGCACGATCACGAAGGGTCGCCCGACGTAGAGCGCTTCGCACACGCTGTTGTAGCCGCCCATGCTGAGGATGGCGTCGGCCGCCGCCATGAGTTGAAAGTTGTCGGCGCGGGACAGAACGCGGCACGTCGACGTGGCCCGCGCCCGCAGCTTCTCCTGCTGTTCCATGGGCATGAGCGGTCCGGTCACGAAGATGGCGTTGAGATCCGGATGCGCCGACTGCACCTGTTGGACGGCTGCCTGAGCGGCCTCCAACATCGGATACCCGTCGCTTCCTCCGCCGACGGTCGCCACGACCAGGGGTCCCTTTGGAGGGACGCGGTACCGCGCGCGAATCTCGGCCGAATCTGTGCACTCGACATCCCGGACCACATACCCGCAATAGTGCAACTTGGGACGCACGGACGGGGGGATCGCATAGGCCTCCGCCACGTCGTACAGGTCTGACGAGCCGTACACGGCGATGCCGTCGTACAGGTTCTCAAGGGCGTCGTAGACACCCAGGTCTCGCCATTGGGCCCGAATCCGAGTCGCATCGTCCATGATGTCGCGCAGACCGAAGACGAACTTCGTCGTGGGGGACTTCTCCTTCAAGGCAAACAGACCCTCGCGAAACTCCCCTTTCCGACCGAGGGGCTCATGGTCGACCAACACGAGGTCGGGAGCCAACGCAAGCGCGGCCTCTCGGAGGATACGGGATCGGACGTGAATCCGGAAGTAATCGATAGCTGCCTCATGCTCGGACTCCGTCTCGACCAACGTAGTCGGGCTCATTCGCCGGGGCAACTTCAGATAGTCGCACCGATCCGGCAGAGTGAACTCCCCGATGACCGGGGACTCCGTCGTGATATAGGCGACCCAATTCGGATTCGCCGCGAGGAGGTGCTTAGCGATCGTCGTGGTCCGGGTGATGTGCCCCATCCCTTTGCCATCCTGGGCGTACATCAGGAACGTGCGAGTCCGGTTGCTCACGGATGCGTTCATAAGGGTAAAGGCATGTGGCCCGACGTGGGAGTAAAGGGGGCGTTCAGCAGCTCCGCAACCATCGCCGGTATGCGGATCAATCCGTCGAAATCGATCCGACTTCGACTCGCCGGAGGCGGACCCAAGTCGCTCGCGAGCCATTCCGTCAAAGCCCCCGGGCTCAGCGCGCCGGGGTGCAACACGTCGACCAGCCCGAGATCGCGGAAGCGTTGGGCGCGGATCCACTGCTCCGGCTCCGGTTTCACGCGCGGCACGATCAAGGCGTGTTTCTCAAACGAGAGGGCCTCGCACACCGTGTTGTACCCCCCCATGGCGATGATCCGATCAGCGCGGTCGATCAGCGGGGTCGGGTCGTGCACGAAGTCTAGGACGCGGAACTGGGGGCGTCGCTCGGCCTCGAGGCGGACATGCTGGCGATCTTCCCAGGGCATCAACGGACCGGTCACGAGGACGCCCGTCGTATCGAGAGGCAAATCGCTCTGAAGGAAGGCCTCCGCGAGGGCACCGCCGTCGTGTCCGCCTCCGACGAGACATAGCGCGATCTTGCCCGACGGAAGATTCGCTACAAGGGGCGCGGCCTCCGCCTTCGCATACTCAAGCCGAGGGCGTTGGTCCAGATATCCCGTGTGTCGCGCCTTGGTCGCCACAGACTCCATGAGTTCGTATTCGCGAAGTGGGTCAAAGACGGTGGGATCGCCGTAAATCCAGACGGAATCGTAGTAATTCTGGATCGCGTCGAGGTTGTCCTGGTTCGCCCACGAACGCTTCACGGTCTCAGGGTCGTAGAGGACATCGCGAAGGCCAAGCACCAGGCGGGTCTTGCCCCGCCGTTTCAAGAATTCCAGGGTTGGAGCGAGTTCACCGGCGACACCGAGCGGCAAGTAGTCCACGACCAGCAGGTCCGGGTCGAATACCTCCATCGCACTGCGAATCACCCGAGTTCGCAAGGCGATCAGTTCCCCGTCGGAGACATCGAGGAGGAAACGGGGGTTGTAGCCACCGTCGGCGTCCCGACGGAGGGCTGGCAGCGTTACGCAGTCCACGCCGGGAGGCATGAGGAGCGCCCCGGCTTGCCAGGCTTCGGCAATCAACATGATGTCTGGCTGGAGCGTGGAATGGCGCAGGGCTTGTGCGATCGAAGCGTTACGCCGAATGTGGCCGAAGCCGACCATACCCTGCGAGTACAGGGCGATGCGCGGTACCCGGGGGGGACTGACGGAAGCCGCGGGAGCCACAGGATGATCGGGCGCGGGCTTCCAAGATCTGTCCCGAATGGGGTCCTGAGCGATTGCGACCATACTATTCGCTCCGGCGCAATCCTATTCGGATCGGAGTGCGCGCCGGATCAAGATCGCCGGAAGGCTTTCCAAAGGACCTCGGGTTGTGTTCGCACTTCTTTGGCCGTTGTTGTCTCCTTGCGTGCAAAACCGACATGGGTCTCTGCGCCAACTACGCCTCGGACGACGCGACTGCTATTGAGAAACACGTATTCTTGTGAGTAGCAATGGGCACCTTTGTATTCACTCGGCGCCCCCGATTGGGCCGCCCGGCTCCGGTTCATCGAGAATCCAATTGTTAGGGGACCACACGGAGGAAACGGTCAGTCCTCGATGACCTTCACGCTTTCTCCGCCGTGTCGCGTCTCCCGCGGACGCACTTCCACCATCAAAGGCATCTCAAGTCCGCCGCCCGTCATGATGGCGACTCCGATCGGGAGGCGAGAGATTTCCTCTGCCATCGACGTCGTGAGCCCTTCCACACTGGCGATGATCGCCTTCAGATCGTTCGGGTTCGTGACTTTCAGGATGACTTGGGTGTTGCACTGGCTCAGCACGTTCTTGTCGACCTTCGCCGCCCGCTGGGTGATGATCACAAGGCCCAATCCGAACTTGCGGCCTTCGGAGGCCAGGGACCGGAACACCTTCGACGACGCGACCTGCCCGACCTGCGGACAAAAGTTGTGGGCCTCCTCCACGACCAGCATCATGGGCGGGATCCGACCGAGCTTTCGTAATTCGAACATCGCGGTCGCCAGGCGATTCACGACGAGTTCCTGGATATCCGGTGGGACCCCTTTCAAGTTGATAATCGTCGTCTTCCCTTTGATCACGAGTTCGTCGATCCGGGTGCCTTCCTTGGCAAAGATTTCGACTTCGCTCAGGTACTCGAGTTCGTCGATCAGGGAGGCGTTCTGAGGATCCTCCTCGCGCTCGAGTACTCGCACAATGTCCCGAATCGTGTAGTCCTTCGTCGCCTGCCGCAGCAGGTCGAGGGCCTTGCGCAAGGCTGTGAGGTGGGTCCGAACCCTCGCAGAGCCGGTGAGCGACAAGATGTCTCGAGCGTCGAGGTTGCTCAGCGTGAACTTGAGCGGCCGACTCCCCGGATTCACCTTCGTGTCCGGCGAGAACACCTGTATCGCGTCCGCGTAGGCACGGGGCTCGACATGAAATCGCGTGGCACCGTGAGGCGACTTCCCCTTCTCCCGGAGGGACGCGTATTCACCGTGCGGATCAAGGATCACGCACGTCACGTGGTGTTTCATCAGCTCCTCGATGAGGACGCCCGCGATGTACGATTTCCCGCCTCCCGTTTTGGCCAGGATCGATACGTGCTTCTGGACCATCGCGTTGATGTCCAGATAGACGGGCACCTCATGACCCGCCAAGAGGCCGACGTAGGCGCCGTGTTTCTTGTCCTCCGTCAGGCCGATCACCTCTTCGATCGTCGCGGTCTCGGCGCGGTGGACAGGCTCTCCGGCGCGAAAAGGGGTCCGCGGAACCTGGAGAAGACCCCGATCGTCACGATATCCAATCACGCTGATCTGGGCGGACACCCGCTCCTCCACGTCGATGGGATTGCCGTCTCCCAGGAGTTGCGCACGGTCTAAAGAGAGGTCCGTCTTCCGTTCGATCTCGTCGACCCGGCCAAGGACCATGCCGCACGTCTCGTGCTGAACCTGCACGAACTCGTTCCGTTCCACGGCCTCCGCGACGGAACAGCGGAACGCGGTCGTGCCGATGTCGCCGTAGATCACGCCGACAAAACCGTCGCCATGGTGAGCGGAAGGCCTATGGTGGGCCGCAGATTCCATGCGTGCATCCCATGCGCGGCGCGATAACTGGGCGACCGCATAAATAGCTTTGTCCACGTGCGCGAGAGTCGCCTTATGGAGAAAATGAGAATCGCGGATGAT
>VBMC01000029.1 GCA_005879015.1 Methanobacteriota archaeon | reverse complement strand
GAACGCATGGCGTCCAGGACTTCCTCGCGCCGAATGGCCCGGGGGCTCTCGAGCCGGAACGCGACGTACCGGTACCGCGGCCGATGGGTGCTCACACTTACGGCGATGGGGAAGAAACGGAAAAAGGTTCGGAAAAAGAGGAGGAGGTCAGCGTACTTCGTCCACTTCGGCCGAGGTCTTCACCGGACCGGTGTACACCTCTTTGCCGAGGAGGGACTTCGACTTCACGCCGGTGATCACGAGCAGGACGCGCACGGTGTGTTCCAGTTCGTCATCGACGGAACATCCCCAGATGATCCGGGCCTGCGGGTTGATCTTCTGACCCACAATCTCGGCCGCCCGTTCCGCTTCGGAGACGGTCAGGTCGTTGCCACCGACGACGCGGACGAGGGCACCGCGGGCGTGGGTGAGGTCGACCTCGCCGAGCAACGGCGACTCGAGGGCCTCGTTGATCGCATACTCGATCCGGTCCCGCTCTTCCTCGCTCTCACCGATCCCGATCATCGCGACCCCGCCGCCCTTCATGATCGTCATTAAGTCGGCGTAGTCGAGGTTCACGAGTCCGGGCTTCGTGATGATCTCCGTCATCCCTTTGATCGACTGCATGAGGATCTCGTCCGCCACCTTGAACGCCGCGTTGATGGGCAGGCGCGGAACGAGTTCGAGGAGTTTGTCGTTGTAGATCACGATCGCGGTGTCGGTGAACTTGCGGAGCTTGTCCAACCCCGCCTCGGCGTTCTCCATGCGGATCCGGCCCTCCGACTTGAAGGGCATCGTGACGACGCCCATCGTGAGGGCGCCCTCCTCCTTTGCGATCCGAGCAACGTATTGGGCAGACCCGGTGCCGGTACCGCCGCCCATCCCCGCGGTGATGAACACGACATGGGAGCCGCGGAGGAACTCGCGGATTTCCTCCTCGTTCTCGTGAGCCGCTTGCTCCCCGACTTCGGGGAGGGCGCCGGCCCCGAGGCCCTTCGTGAGCCGCTTGCCGATCAGGATCTTCTTCGGAGCGTGCACGGACAGAAGGTGCTTCGCATCCGTGTTCACGGCGCAGAGCTGGGCGCCCGTGATGCCGGCCTCGCTGCACCGGTTGACCGTGTTCGACCCGCCACCGCCGCAACCGACGATTTTGATCGAGACGTTGATCGACTCGACGATCTTCTCGATCTCTTGGTCGTCGTTGTTCTTCCCCTTGTCTGGCGTCTTCGCGGCCTTGGCGGCCTCGCGCTCTTCCTTTGCCTCGGCCTCTTGGTGTCGAGCTAGGGCCTCATTGAGAAGCGATTTCATTGTGCCATCCCATCCCGTGGAGACTGACGGCCGGACGCATCCATCCAGGGCTATTTAAAAGTAGTCATACATTCGTCTGACAAACGTTGCGTTGACATCCGCCACGGGGCTGCCACCTTTCCGAGGCTCACGAAGCCACGGGAGCCCGAGGGGTCATGTTGATCACGATGCCCGCGTTCGTGATGTCGAACGAATAGACGGCGTCGTCGTGCGACGAGCCCTTGTACTTCTCGACGGAGACGAACCGCTTGATCCCGGTCTCATCCCGGAGTTTGTGCAGGCGGACCTCGCCGCGAGCGAGGAACGACTCCGCAAGGACTTCGGCTTCGTCCGGCAGCTCCACGGTGAGGAGGGAGGTCACCTTCGATTCGGCGAGGTAACGCATGAACGACTGCGTCGTCACGGCTTCCTCGAACTCTCGCATACAGAAATATCGCAACGCCGTGATCGAGTCGATCACGACGCGCTCGTAATGCTTCTTCACGAGCAGGGTCTTGAGCAGCTGCTGCAAGGAATGGACCGAGACCTCCTTGCTCTCGAAGTCCGGGGTCTTCCGGATCCGCTCCCCGATCGATCGCATCTTCGCGGGTTCCTCTTCCGTGGAAATCTCCAGGAGGGGCGTCGGCTCGAACCGCCGGATGTCGGAGTTCGCGTCGAGCACATCCAGATCGTCCAGGTTCCATCGGAACGCGCGCATGTTGATCTTCAGCTCGTTCGGCGGCTCCTCGAGGCAGACGAACAGACAACGTTCCCCGCCTTCCAGGCCCTCGCGCAGGAACTGCATTGCGAGGATCGTCTTGCCCGCGCCGGGTGGCCCGGACACGATGTACGGCCGACCGGGGACGAATCCGCCGTGGAGCATCTTGTCGAGACCAGCGATGCCGGTGCGCATCCTCGCGGCGGGGATCACCGGATCACCGGCGGTCGGGGCGGCATCGCGACGGGCGGCGGAGGAGGGGCCTCCGCGATTCGTTCCCTCAATTGGGAGTCGCAAGCGAGGGCGATCTTCATCGCCTTCTGGTAGTTGCGCCGCTGGAACGCCAGCATGGCGCGTGACAGAGCCACTTCGACGTCGCGGATCGGGATCTGGCGTCGATGCGCCTCTTCGATCTGGCGCATCACGGACTCGATCACGTTGGACACTTCGTCGATCAGGCGCGTCTCGAGCAAGGACTCGCCCGGCTTCCCCTCCGGCGAGGTGCCGCGGATCTGGGAGTGAGGGTCGAGGGCGACCACCATCCCCTTGTCGCCGATCGTCACGGGATGCATCTTGTCGTCGAACGCGGAACCGCGGAATTTCTCGATCGAGAGCGCGTGGCGGATCATGCTGCCGTCGATCCACTTGTGCATCCGGATTTCCCCGCGGCCGAGGAAGAACTCGGTCTCCAGCTTCCTCCGGTCCAGCCGTTCGGAGACGATGAGGGTCGTCGCCTCGAGTTCCGCGAGGAACCGGAGGAAGGATTGGATCAAGATGCGGCTGTCCTGCCCCTCCATCGAGAACATCTTCAGGGCGGTCATCGAGTCGATCGCGATCCGCTTGTATCGCTGCTTCGTCCGCTCCAGATGTTGGGAAAACTCCTGTTTGATCATCTTCTGGACGCTGTGCACGGTGACCTCGAGGGCCCGCACCTGGGACGATTGTCGAATGTCTGTCACGTCTTCCATATCGCGCACGTCGAGGGAGGTCCCGACGTCGATCACGGACCGTTGGCGTTTGTGCGCGCGCACGTCCGGGGTCGCGTCGAGGATCTTGAGCCGGTCCATGTTCCACCCGAAGGTGGCCATGTTCGCCTTCACCTCGATTGGGGGCTCGTCGAGGGTTACGAGAAGGCAGGGTTCCTGCAGCCGGAGGCCCTCGAGGAGGAAGTGCGCCGCGAGCACGGTCTTGCCGCTTCCGGTGGGGCCGGAGACCACGTACGGTCGCGCGGGCAGGAATCCGCCGTTCAGCATCGTGTCCAGACCGACGATGCCAGTTTTCACTCGATCCATTGAAAGCCTGCCGAGCGTCGGACCACCCGGCCCATCGACGATAAAAGTTACGACCTGAGAATCAGAGTCCATCCAATCGGGAATCGCAAGGCGGATTTTGGTTACCCTTACGCAAGGGTAACACGTTCTCATGCGGCGAAACCAGAAGCCGGTCCTGACCGAGAGGACCGCCGCGCGGAATCCTCGGTCGATAGCGGGGGATGGACGTTCCGAACCGGAGGCGGGTCCTGCCGGTCCTTTTGAACCATCGATCTCCGGGTGTCTCACCGGGGACCTGGGAGTCCCGAGCTATGAGCCCGACGGGATATCCTGGCTACCCCACCCCGCTACGTGCCCATATCGAGCCGGGCCCGCGACGGCGGTCGTCCGTCCGCATTGGACCGTGCAGGATAAACCTATCGCGCGAGGCGTCAGAAGAACTTCCGGAAGCGCGCCAGATCCTCGAGACTCCCCTTGAGTCGGAGCTTTCCGGTCGCATACGCCTTGAACGGTCCGACCTCGCGTCGAATCAGGGCCCCGAGGGTATCGGCGTCCGTCGAGATCGTGATGTCCGCATGGTCCACGCCGCCTTCGAGGAGCGCCGCCACGTGCTGGTCCTTCAACAAGAAATGAAACTTCGTCCCATCCTTCAATTCGATCAGGACCGTCTTCGTCAAGTCTCCAATCTCCGCGCGCAGGGCCGGATCGGTCGCGACCTTCGCGTTGAATTTCGTAATCAGGCCCTCGAGCATTTCCCTCATGCCGTTCGCCGTCCGAAATCGTCGAGTTTGTGGTTGCGGGCTTCCGCGAGCAAACGCCGGGCGGTGTCCCACGAGGCTCGGGTGTGCGGCGGCAACGACCCGTGCGTGCGGATCCACGTCTCCAAGAACGCGATCGTGTCGGCGTCCGAGGCGTAGCCGGACCCGATGTGCATCCCAATCTCATCCTCGATCGTCCTCATCTGGCGGTCTCGACACACCTTGGCCAGGATCGAGGCGGCGCTGACGACCGGAAAGAGTTCGTCCGCGTTGTGCTGAGACACGATCTCCACGTCGAACGCGAGCTCTTTGCGGACGCAACGTTTGAACTCGATCTCGTCGACGTCTGCGGCGTCCACGTACGCGGTCTCCGGTCGCAACTTGTCGATCACCTCGGCGAAGAGCTTCGCCTCGAAATCGTTCAGGGACATCTCGGACCGCATGACGTCGATCCGTTCCGCGGGGATCACGATGACCTCATACGTCGAGACCTTCTCGATCTCCGGGGCCAAGGCTTCCCGCCGCTCCGGCGAGAGCTTCTTCGAATCACGGACGTTCATGTGACGAAGTTCGACGTCCGATTCGACCGCGACACCCGCGACTACGAGGGGACCGATGACGGGCCCTCGCCCGGCTTCGTCCACGCCGACGATCAAAGCTCACGCCTCGAACAGCTCGCGGGCCGTCTCCTGAGCCCGGGAGACGACCTCGGCTTCGTCGACGGTCCGCACGATGCGGTCCGCCATGAGGACCTGGCCGTCGACAACCGTCGCTTGCACATCGCTCCCCCGGCAACCGTAGACGAGATGGCTGATGACGTTTTCCGGATAAAAAGGAGTCGTGTGAGCGCTTCGCAGGGAGACGACCGCGAGGTCTGCGCGCTTCCCGACCTCGACCGAGCCGATCTCCCGCTCCATGTGCAACGCCCGCGCCCCGCCGACCGTCGCGAGATCGAGGACCGCCTGCGCGGGCATCGCACGGGCGTCCCATCGGGTGGCCTTGTGAAACAGGGCGGCGATCTTCATGTCCGCGAACATGTCCATCGCGTTGTTTGAAATCGGCGAGTCGGTCCCGAGGCCGACGACGACTCCCTCTAGCAGCATCTCGGGCACCGGGGCGACGCCGCCGCTCGCGAGTTTCATATTCGAGACGGGACAATGGGCCACGCTGACGCCGTGGCGCGCGAGGGTCCGCACCTCGTTCATCGTGATCCAGACGCAATGGGCGGCCGTGAGACCCGGACCGAGGAAGCCGATCTTCTCGAGCCACTCGATCGGTCGAAAGCCCGTTTCCTTTCGTTGGGCCTCCACCTCCCCGCGGGTTTCGGAGAGGTGCATGTGGAGTCGCACGTGGTGGCGTTCCGCGATCTCCTTCGCCTTCGTGCACGTCTCCTCGGACGCCGCGTAGATGCCCTGCACTCCGACGGACGGAGTCACGAGGGCGTCTCCCTTCTGCTTCGCGACGAACGCCTCCGCGTTCTTCAGGGGACTGCCATGCTGGGTGGTCTTGGACTCATCCAGGGTGACCCAGGACAGGAAGCCGCGGATCCCGGATTCCCGAACGGCCCGCGCGACTTCGTCCTCCCAGTAGAACAGGTCGTGAAAGCTCGTCGTGCCGGACCGGATCATCTCGACGCAACCGAGCAACGCGCCGATCTGCACGTCGCGCCGGGTGAGCTTTGCGTCGATCGCGGCCGCCTTCGGCAGCATTTCTTCCAGTGGCACATCATCCGCCACGCCGCGGAGCAGTGTGTTCGGCACATGGTTATGGAGGTTGATGAATCCGGGCAGCACCGCGCAACCGCTGCAATCGATCTCTTCCGCCGCGGAGCGATTGACGCGACCGACCGCCGCGATCCGTCCGTCTTCCACGAGGACGTCCCCGGAAACCAGGGACCGCCCCGCGTCTTGTGTCACGATCATGCCGCCGCGAAGGAGGAGGGAAGTCGTAGGTCCGTCGAAGGACCGTTTCGTAGAAAGGTTTTGCGGGCTTGCGACCTTACGCGGCTGTGGACCCGGACTTCGCAAAGGCGATCTCGAAAGGCCTCGCTGAAATTCCGCACGGGCGGGTGGCGACTTGCGGGACAATCGCCCGCGCGCTCGGCGACGTGCGAGCGGCGCGTGCGGTAGCGACCTGGCTCGTGGAACATCCGGACACGCCGCGAGGCCACCGGGTGATCCGCGCGGACAGCCGGCCCGTCCTCGCCGCGGCCGAACAGCAGCTCGGTCGGGAGGGCTTTCCGATGGTCGGAGGCTGCGTCGATGAATCCCGAATCGTCGCCTCCCTGCCGGACGTCGAATTCCTCGGAGTCCTTCGTGCAGAGCAACAGCGGCTCGCTTCGAAGGTCATCGAGAACGACGATCGCGGACCGATCGAGATCGTCGCCGGCGTCGATGTGGCGTATCAGGGAAAGGACATGTACGCGGCCGCGGCTTGCGTCGCGCTCGCAGATCTCGAGACGGTCGAGGTTGCTCTTGTCCGAAGGAGGGTGGACTTTCCGTACATCCCGACCTACCTCGCGTATCGGGAGTTCCCCGGAATCGAGGCGGCGATCCAACGACTCTCCACGCGCCCCGATGTGCTCATGATTGATGGCCACGGGCGGTTGCACCCGGCCCTGTTCGGAGTCGCCTGTGATGTTGGAGTCCGGCTGGATCTACCGACGATCGGTGTCGCGAAGCATCCGCTCGCCGGCCGCGTACAACCCTTGTCCGAGAAACACGAGGACGCGCTTCCCGTCCGCATCGACGGGGTCACGCGCGGATACGCGTGGACGCCGCCGAATCGATCGCGCGCCATCTACGTTTCCCTCGGTCACCGCATTTCCCTTCGGCACGCGCTGGATCTGGTCCGCAAGACCACACGACAGGGATATCCGGAGGCATTGCGAATCGCAGATCGAATCTCGAGAAATATGAAAGGGAATGAAAAACGGGAAAAGGGTGCGGCGCGGTGAGTCGCGAAGGGCGAATCACCGCTAGGGTTGTGTGGGCAAGCGGCCTATCGCTTCTTTTTCTTGCCCTTTTTCTTCTTGGCCACTTGTTTCCTCCCTGAATATGTAATGGAGTAAGGGGTTTTAAAAGTAGCGAAGACGAGAAAATTCGAACATTCTGTGATTTTTATAAAAAACGAGGGATTCGTCAACCCTACCGAAACCGTTTTTTCGCACAACGATACTCCGGCCCGCGTGGAAATTCTCGTGTTCGGAGCCGGCGCGATGGGCAGTTTCATCGGAGGATTGCTCTCGCGACGACACAAGGTCGTACTCGTCGGACGATCGGAACACGTCGACGCAGTCCGGGCGCACGGGCTCCGCATTACGGGCAAGACCTCCGTCGTCGCGAAACCGGATGCATCGACGACGGTGCCGCAGAACGCGCGACCCGATTGGGTCTTCGTCACGACGAAAGCGTACGACACCGCGAACGCGATGCTCGCCCTGCAACGTCTCGCGGATCGCTCCACGTTCGTGACCCTTCAGAACGGACTCGGCAACGCGGAGACCATCGCGAAAGTGGCGCGACGCGTGGTCGTTGGCACCACGGCCATCGGCGTGACGTATGTCGGTCCCGGCGAGATCCGACATGCCGGAGTCGGCGACACGGTACTCGGTGCGTGGTCCCACGTGGACGAGGCGGATCTCGTCCGTCTGAGGGATCTCCTCGCCGATGTGGGAATCGTGGCCCAGGTCACGAGCGACGTCCGGACGGAGCTCTGGTCCAAGCTTGTCGTGAATGCGTCGATCAACCCGCTCGCGGCCGTCGCCGGAGTCCCGAACGGCCGCCTCGTCCGCGACAAGCGGCTGCTCGCGGTCCTGGAATCCGTGTGCCGAGAAGCCGCCTCGGTCGCCAAAGCCGAAGGCGCCGGCGTGGACGCCGAAGAGCTCCGTCATCGCACCGTGTTGATCGCCAAGCGGACCGCGGCGAATCGGGGGAGCATGTTGCAGGACCTGGACCGACGCCACCGGACGGAAATCGACGCGATCACGGGGCCAATCCTCCGGGCAGCCGCCCGCCACCGAATCCCGGTCCCCCTGAACCAGGCCCTGTACGCGGTCGTCCGGGCCCGCGAGTCCGTTTCGTAGAGAATCGGACCGTGCACTTTAGCCGCCAACCCTTATAAAGGACTATTTAACTCCCCGAGCCTGCCGAGCCCCGGCAGGGTCCCCGTGAGGACCGCCGGCCACCTCGGAGGTGAATATGGTGGCTAAAATCAAGATTGAGAACGTGGTCGCTTCGACCTCCCTCGGGGAGGAGCTCGACCTCCAAGCGATCGCGCTCGCCCTCGGCGGTGCGGAGTACGAGCCCGAGCAGTTCCCCGGCCTGATCTACCGCCTCAAAGAGCCAAAGACCGCGACCCTCCTCTTCCGGAGTGGCAAGGTCGTGTGCACCGGGGCGAAGAGCCTCGAACATGTGAAGCAGGCGATCGAGATCGTCGCGAAGCAGATCGAGGCCGCCGGCATCCCGATCAAGAAGAATCCGGAGATCGAGGTCCAGAACATCGTCGCATCGTCCGACCTGGGGACCGAGATCAACCTGAACGCGATTGCGATCTCCCTCGGACTCGAGAAGGTCGAATACGAGCCGGAGCAGTTCCCCGGGCTCGTCTACCGAATCGACGTGCCAAAGGTGGTCGTGCTCCTGTTCGGGAGCGGGAAACTCGTCTGCACCGGCGCGCGAAAGCCTTCAGACGTTGAGCAGGCCGTCGAGAAGATCACGGAAGAGCTGAAGGCGGCCGGCCTCCTTCGGTAGCGCGATGTTGGAACTGCGCACCGAGACGGAGATCGACGCGCCCGTCGAACGCGTCTGGCAAGTCCTGATGGACTTCGACAGCTATCCGCGGTGGAACCCGTTCATCCGGTCGATCCGCGGAACCCCGGAGGTCGGTTCCCGACTGGAGGTGGAGATCGGCGCCTCCGGAACCCGGCCGATGCGCTTCCGGCCTACCGTGAGGGTGTCCCTCCGGGACCGCGAGTTCCGATGGTTGGGGCGTCTCGTCATCCCCGGCCTCTTCGAGGGCGAACACATCTTCGAACTCACGCCCCAGGGGTCTCAGTCCACGCGGTTCGTGCAACGGGAACGGTTCCGTGGCCTCTTTCTGCCGTTCCTCGCACGGCGGCTGGAAATGGACGTGCGCCGCGGGTTCGAGGAGATGAACCGCGCCTTGCGCGAGCGGGCCAGTCGCTCATCCGAGGACTCAGTGCCGACCGGGAAAGCCTAAGAGAGCGCTGCGAATCCGCGGTGCGTGCCGATCTTCGACAACCACATCCATCTGCGCGCGGAGTTTCGGGGTGTCGAGGCCGCGAAAGACTTCGAGCGCGCAGGCGGCACGGCCATCCTCCTGACCCATTCGCCCTACGATGAAATCCCGATTCATCGCGCGGAGGACTACGACAAAGCGTACGCGAAGACGCTCGCGATGGCGGAAGCCGTCCGCAAAGCGACCCACGTCCAAGTGTTCGTGGCCCTGGGCCCGTATCCGGTCGACTTCCTCGGACTGGAGGGAGCCATCGGACGGGCCCCCGCGATCGAGGTGATGCGGTCGGGAATCGACCGGGCTGCAGAGCACATCGCGGCGCAGAGGGCTGTCGCGTTCGGTGAGGTGGGTCGGCCGCACTTCCCGGTGTCCGAAGAAATTCTCGCAGCTTGCAACGGTCTTCTGGAATATACGATGGTCCGCGCGAGAGAACTCGGCTGCGCCGTCGTGCTTCATACCGAGGACCCGACGCCGGCCACCTTCGCGGAGTTCGCTCGGATGGCGTCGAAAGCGGGTCTTGATCCGGGTCGCCTGGTCAAGCACCACTCGACGCCCTTCACAAGGCCCGAAGACACACATGACCTGGTCCCTTCCATCC
>VBMC01000240.1 GCA_005879015.1 Methanobacteriota archaeon | reverse complement strand
ACGGCGTCACAATCGTATGGTTGCGGACGATGAAGACGTTCTCCGCGCTCGCCTCCGACACGTACCCGTGGATGTCGAGCATGAGGGCCTCATCGGCGCCGTACTGATTCGCCTCGACCTTGGCCATGATGTTGTTCAGGTAGTTCAGGGACTTGATGGAAGGGCTGAGGCTCTGAGGGGGAACACGCCGATACGAGGACGTCACGACCTTCAGGCCGCGCTCGTAGACCTTGCCGAGGAGATTGATGCTCGGCTGCGCGATGACGACGATGCTCGGACCGGACTTGCATTTCCTCGGGTCCAGGCCGAGGTCCCCGGGACCGCGCGTGATGATAGGCCGGATGTACCCTTCCTTGATGTCGTTGTGCCGGCATGTTTCGAGGACGATGTTCGCGAACTCCTCCTTTGTGTGCGGGATCTTGAGGTCGATCGCCTTCGCACTGTGGAAGAGCCGATCCATGTGGCGCTCGAGCTTGAACACTCGGCCGTTGTACGCCCGAATCCCTTCGAAGACCCCGTCTCCGTATAGGAGGCCGTGGTCGAAGACGCTGACCTTCGCCTCGGATTGCGGGAGGAATTTGCCGTTAACGTAGACACTCAAATCCGTCGTGCGGCCCCCGACTGCGTGTGTATGAATCGCCTTCACTAAAAGACTTTGGCCTTGAATCTTCGGGCATCGCGGTCAACGGAACTTTTCTCCCGTGAGTCGTTCGAACAAACTCACGTAGAGGTCGCTCACCTGCTTCGTCACGTCGTCGGGAAGGGGCGGGATGTCCGGCTCCTGTTTCCCCGCGGCCCGTGCGTCCATCAGGGCTTGATGGTACCCGATCTTCCGATAGTATTGCCGGACGAACTCCTTGCTGAGTTCTACCTGCCTTCCCCTCTCGTATTCTTGGACGTCCCAGAACCGATCCTCGTCCGCCGTGCCGAACGTGTCGACGAGCATGAGCCGCCGCTCGCCGTCCATCGCGAACTCCTTCTTGCCGTCGACGTGGATGAGCCCCCTCCGCTCGACGTCCTCGTTGAGCCGCGCATCGATCTTGAGGACGGCGTCGACGAGGTCATTGTACTCGGCCCGGCTGAGCTTCGAGATGGTGAGGGCCTCGTCCCGCGTGAGTTCGCGATCTACCTTCTCGAGCTTCGTCGTCACTTCGACGAACGGCTCCGGCAAAGGCTCGCCGTAGGCGGGCACGTGGCCCGCCGGAAATCCGGCATCCTCGGGTTGGATCCGCCCCCCTTTGATCCGGTCGTGGAACGATCCGGCCACGTAGTACCGCGCGATCACCTCGAGTGGGATCAGGAAGTTCGTCGTCTTCGACGTGATCTGATCGTAGTCCGGGATCACCTCGACGCGCCGCACTCGCATGCGGTCCCCGCCTTCGAGTCGGAGGAAATGGGTCCGGATCCCCAAGTCCTCGACGAGCTGGAACCAATGGGCGGAGGTGCGGCAGAGCGTCTCTCCCTTGTGCGGCACCTGCGTGGGGATGACCTTGTCGAAGACGCTGATCTGGTCCGTGAAGAAGAACTCGAGCTCTCGTGGGGAGACCTCGTAGACCTCCTTCACCTTGCCCTTCCGAAGGAACCGAACCGTCCCGCCCCGGCAGCGGAAGATGAACCCTCTTCTTAGGGGTTTTGGTTTCCCCTGTATTCGAGGTGGTCCGCGACTTCGTCGGCGAGCTCCGGACCGAAATGTTTCAGCAGGAGGTGGAGGCCTAGATCGAGCGAGGCGGTCACACCTCCGGCAGTCGTGACCAGGCCGTCCTCGACGATCCGTTGGTCGACGACCTGTGCGGTGCCACGAAGTTCGTCCATCGCGCTCCGATGCGTCGTCGCCTTGCGTCCGGCGAGGAGACCCGCGGCCATCAGGATCAGGGCGCCGGTGCAGACGCTGGCCACGGGCTTCTCCGTTCCGAAGTCCAGAAGGGATTGCAACCAATCGGAGTCCTTGACGACCTCTTCCCGGCCTTCCCCCCCGGGGACGATCACGAGGTCCAGATCCGAGAGGTCCCGCCTGACGTCGTGCGCAAGGAACTTCACGCCGAGGGCGCCCGTGATCTGTTCCTTCAAGGCTCGGAAACGGACCGTGAGGTCGAGCGGCGGATGCAGCTGCTTCGCCTTTGCCAGCACCTCGTACACACCGACCGCGTCGAGCTCCTCAACCCCGTCGAACACGAAGATACCGATCCGCACGGGGACCACCGTGAACCTACTCGGCTTTAATCGTTCGCGCCTGATTCCACCGGGCTGATACCACCCTGCCGGACGAGCCAGCGTCTCGCCTCGTGGAAATCGGACGTCTCGAAGTCGACGTGGTCCTTGAGCTTCCCGTGGGAATTGATCGCGAGGCGCGTGCCTGCCTCCGTGAGCAGCGGCACGTCCATCATGCCGTCCCCGACCGCGAGGATCTCGTCCTTGCGGATCCCCCATT
>VBMC01000239.1 GCA_005879015.1 Methanobacteriota archaeon | reverse complement strand
CATCATCGGAGGCCTCCTGATCCTCGTCGGTGCAATCCTCGTGATCCTCGGTCGAAAGGCATTCGGATCCACACACGCGCGGAACGTGATGATCTCCCTCTTGCTGGTCATCATCGGCATCATCGGTTCCATCGTGCTCGTGGCCGCCTTCGCGTTAACGTTGTTCTCCGCCATCGGGCCGAACTCGAACCCCCAGCAACTGGGGGCCGCCTTTTCCTCCGCCTTCAACAACCTGCTCATCGGCGCCATCATCTTGAGCGCGATCTCGGGCCTGGGTTCGGTCCTGTTCACCTACGCCTTGCAGAACCAGACCGGCAAAATGCTCCTATGGGCCGGCTACGTCGCGAACATCATCATCGCGATTGCGATCTTTGCGATCATTTCGCCTCTGATCACGAACGCCGTCAGCCAGGCCACCTCCGGGTCCACAGTGGACACCCTCCCCCTCCTAGCGCTCCAGGACCAGCTGAACAACTACACCCTGCTCAACGCGATCCCGTCCCTGTTGTTCGCCGGGGCCTGTTACCTCGCGTGGAGCCGGGTGAATCGCGGCGAAATTCCAGCGCCGACCGTCCCACCCGGCATGCCCGCCATGCCGCCGGCGCCGTTGCCCCCGCGATAGGATCGGGAAACGGCGGACCGCGAGCCCGCCGCCCTCTCACTTTTTCTTCGAGATTACGTGGGACACGAAGAACTTCTCGCCGTCGTGGTGCAGCGCGAGCGCATTGTGATCGTGGTTCATCCACCGCATCTTCACGCACCGCAGGCGGAGCTGGACCTCCGTCTCGCCGACCTCGACCTGGCGAAGGTTCAAGATCCCATCGGCGAGGAAGTCCTCCCCCCACTGGGCGAGCCTCGTCGAGCCGAAGGGCGTCTCCGCGATTAGGAACGTCGTGAGGCCGAGCTCCTTGAGGGAACCCAGGAAATGGAACATCTCCCGCCGGTGCGTCTTGAGGTCCGAGAGGGCGTACAGCGCCTCGAGGCTGTCGATCGCGAGGACCTGGTAACCGCTCGAATTCACGGCCTCTTTCACGATCTCGATGATGATCGTGAACCAGTCCTTCGTCCCCTCGGCGCGGTGCAGCCCGCGGCGGAGCTGGCCCATGTCTAGGATGTACACGGAGGATTCGTGCAGGTTGCCCATGCCCATGCGGGCGGCGCCCGCCTTGAGGCTGTCCATGTCCTGCTCCAGGCTCACGTACAGGGACTTCGTGCCGTGCGCGCGGGCGTTCTCGTGCATCATCCACAGGATGAGGGACGTCTTCATCGTCCCCGGCGTTCCGGCGACGAGGACCGTGCTGCCTTTCGGGATGCCGCCGCCGAGGACGCGGTCCAGACCGTCGACATACGTCTGGAGAATAGGAACCTCGAGTTCCATGACATGCGTGCCACGAAATCCTCGTTATAAAGCCGTGGCGTCCCCGTTATCGAAGGAGATATTCTTCGGACGCCTCCGACGGTCCCCCGCGGGTCCCGAAGTAATGCTTTTGTAGGCCCTGGGCCTTGACGACGTACGAGAAGGGATG
>VBMC01000229.1 GCA_005879015.1 Methanobacteriota archaeon | reverse complement strand
AGCCAGAGGACCATCGAATCGCGGTCGTAGTCGCCGTAGGCATCGATGATCCAGCCGTGCATGGCGGACTCCCCCCGGAGACGTACGCCAGGCGCGTCAGGGTCCTTGAGGGTCCCCCGGGGAGGGGTCGGTGAAAGTGTCGCGGGCCCTTCTAGTACGAGTCGACGCGAAGCCCCGGGATGCGGCGGAAGTCGGCGACATCCCGAGTCAGGATCCGGGTAATCCCATGGACGAGGGCGATGGCTGCGATGAAGACATCGAGGGTTCCGACCCCCTGTCCGCGAGAACGAAGGTTCGAGGTGAGGGCCGCCGCACGGACGGACGCCGGGCGTACCAGGGGCAGGACCTCGATCTCGGCGAGACTCCGCTCGATCGCCTGGATCTCCAGCTGGACGAGATGCCCATCCCGGTGCGCGCCGACGTACAGTTCGTAGACGTTCACCTCCGTCGTCGCGATGCCGGATTCCGACGCGGCCTCCACCGCCCGTCGTGCCTCCGGTCGGTCCCGCATCGCATCGATGAGGACGGATGTGTCGAGGCACGTCACCGCGGGCGCTTCTTCTTCCATCCGAGTTCCTCGGAGAGAGGGCGGTCGACGCTCAAAGCGGCCGTCCGGAAACGCTGGAATTCGTCTTCCGGGACGTCCGCGAGGACTCCAAAGAGCTCTGTGAGCTTCGGCTTCCGCGCCGCCATCCGTCGGATCACGTCGCTGAAGCTCTCCCCTTCCCGCTTCTCTTTCTGGAGCGACTCGTACACGTCGTCGGCCAGGGCCACGTTTTTCGCCATCTGGTTCTGTGTATGCATATTCATATGTATATCCTTTTCCTTCTCCATCTCCAGGAGAACCGACAGGATGGCGAGGATCGTCGGGTCCATATGGGCGCAGTAGCTCGCGGCACTCGCGTGCTGCCGTGCCTTCGTGATGACGCGGTCGAAGGTCTCCCGGTCCTTCTCTCGCAGCGCGCGGCGGTAGTCCATCCAGTCGTTCAGGATCGACTCGAGGTGCAGGCGGTACGTCGGGATCGTGCGGCCCATCGTCCCGATGATCGAAGGAGGAGGATATGGTCCGAAGCGGGGGAGAGGTCGATGAAAGTGCATGTAGCGGTCAATTCATGCGCGCGCCGTTGGATCCCGAAGAAGCGTCCCGACTTCTGATCGAGGGGTACGGCCGCATGGCGGGCGCATACGATGCAAACGTCGCGCCATACCACGCGCCCATCGCCCGACGCCTTCTCGAGCTCGGACGTATTGGAGCGGAGGAACGAGTCCTCGACATCGGCTGCGGCACCGGAATTGCCGCCCTTGAAGCTGCAGCAACCGTCGACGAACGCGGATCCGTCCTCGGGATTGACTTGGCCGCACCGGCCGTTCGCCTCGCCGTTGAAAAGGCGGCGGCGATGGACCTCCGTCAACTCCGGTTCGACGTCATGGACTCCCGCGCCATGCGCCTCCCGGCGGATTCCGTCGACCTCGTCGTGTCGTGCTTCGGGCACCCGCTCGTGGGTCGAGATCGCTGCTTCGAGGAGGTGCGACGTGTGCTGGGTCCCCGCGGGCGGTTCGTCCTCTCGACATGGGACGCGACGAAATCTCCCGGGGTACCGTTCCGTGAGATTCTCGAACGTCGCCGTCCGCGGATTCTGGCTCCGGACGTCGCCCGCCTGATCGAGGCCCGAAAGGTCATCGCGTCAACGGATGAGGGGAGAGCCACTCAATCCGGGGATGGATGGATCCGTTTCCTTCGGAACGCGGGCTTCTCCGCAGTACAGGCAATTGAGGAAATCCACCCGGCCGTGTTCCGGAGTCCGGATGCGTTTCTGGACTACTCGTTCGCTTGGGATGACAACGAGAGGGAGCTACGCCACATGACGCCCGAGGGTCGAGAAGCGCTTCGACAAGAATTCCGTGAGCGGGTCGCGGAACGGATGGGCAAGGAAGGTCTCGTCGTGGATTGGCGGCTGCGATACTTCGTAGTCGGGAGATAGGTCGAACTCGGAGAGTACTCGCCTCAGTTACGGTCGGTCCTCGCGCGTCCACCGCCGCATCTTGCGCAGGCACGCCTTCTTGTCGTCCGGGATCCCCTTGAAGATTTCGAGGGTCGCGTAGCCCTCGTATCCTCTCTCCTTCAGGGCGGTGACGTCCCGTTCCAGATCGATCGTCCCTTGTCCGAAGGGAAGGTGCTCGTCCCCCGCCTCTCCCTGCCCGCCGTGATTGTCATGGAGATGCGCGAGGCCGAGCCGGTCCCCCAGGACCGCGAGGTACTTCCGCGCGCCGTCGGCCCGCTTGTCGAGGTGGGCATGCCCCACGTCCAGGCAGTATCGCAGATCTGGGACGGCATCAAGGACCTTTCGCAGGACCTCCGGCGACTCGTCGACGTTTTCGACCGTCACCACGACGTCCCGGTCCGTGGCCGCGTCGACGAGGTCGGAGAGCCAAGAGGTCTTTGCCTGGGCCGCGATCCGCGGGGCCGACCGCGCCTCCAGGAAATGGGCGTTGAAGACCTCCGTGCCGACCGGCGCGAGGGCGTCGATGAAGCCGACGAAGCGAGCGAGGTCCGCCTGATGGAACTGGGACGGCGGCAGGTGAGCGGTCCGGAGTGGAAGTCGCTTGGCAAGGGCATCCGCCTCGGACCGGAGTTTCTCCGGTTCCCACGTGATCCAGGTCAGGTCCAACTCCGCGTAGTCGAAGCCGGCTTCGCGGACCTCGTCGACCTGTTTCGGGAACGGCTCCCGGCTGTACGTCGATGCCCCGATG
>VBMC01000228.1 GCA_005879015.1 Methanobacteriota archaeon | reverse complement strand
GTATTCGTTTTGTAGACGTCTTCAAAACGAATCACGACGCGTCCCTCGATTTTGAAGGGTTCTTCAAAAACATTGTCTGCCTCTGCTGGACTGGCTCTCGGAGAATCTACAGGACCGTCGGAATTTTGTAGGATCCTACAAAAGACGCGCCTCGAGGTCCGGCAGTTTTGAACGGTTCTACAAAAGGGCTGGTCAGCCGCCGAGGAATACGCGGGCGATCACCATGCGCTGAATCTCGCTGGTGCCTTCGCCAATTTCCGTCAGTTTTGCATCTCGGAGCATCCGTTCCACCGGATAGTCCGCGATGTACCCATAGCCTCCATGGATCTGAACGGCCTTGTTCGTCACAAAGGAGGACATCTCGCTCGCGTACAACTTCGCCATCGCCGCTTCTTTTTTGAAGGGGAGGCCTCGGTCCAGGAGCCAGGCGGCCCGTCGTACCAAGATACGAGCAGCGTCGATTCGAGTCGCCATGTCCGCGAGCATGAACTGTATCGCTTGGTGCTCCGCGATGGGTTTCGAGAACTGAATTCGTTCCTTTGCGTACTTCACCGATTCTTCGAAGGCGCCTTGGGCAATTCCGACGGCCATGGAGCCGATGCCGATTCGACCCCGGTCGAGGATCCTCAGCGCATTCACGAATCCCTCGTTCTCGTTCCCTAAGAGAGCGTCCTTCGGGACCTGACAGTTCGTCAAGATGACTTGGGATGTAGCGCTGCCGCGGACCCCGAGCTTGTCCTCGACCTTCCCGATCGAGAGACCGGGGTTCCCCCGTTCCACGATGAACGCGCTGATCCCGCGGTTCGCCTTCGCGGGATCCGTGATCGCATGGATCACGAAGGTCCCCGCGACCGGAGCGTTCGTGCAGAAGGTCTTCGTGCCGTTCAAGACCCATCCGTCTTTCTTGGGCTTCGCCGTGGTCACCATCGCGGCTGCGTCCGATCCGCTCGTCGGTTCCGTGAGGGCCCACGCCCCGATCTTCCGTCCGCTCGCGAGATCCGGGATGTACTTCCGCTTCTGGGCATCCGTGCCCGCGAGCCAGATTGTGCCCGTGCACAGCGAATTGTGGGCCGCCATAATCAGCGCGTGGGAACCGCACACCCGCGCGATCTCTTCGATGCCGATCGCGAGGGCGAGGGCATCGAGTCCCGCGCCTTCGTACTCCGTCGGGATCGCAACCCCGAGGAAACCGAGGCCCGCCATCTTCGCGACGGTCGCCTTCGGAAACTCGCCGGTCTTGTCGACGTGCGCCGCGACCGGGCGGACTTCCTTCTCCGCGAAGTCCCGGACCGTTTGCCGGATCATCTCGTGTTCGGAATCGAGTTCGAAGTCCATCGCGTCTCTGCCGGTCTAACACAGCCGCGCTCTTAGGATTTCGCTCTCCGAATTCCGGGGAGACAGGTCAGGGACCGGGAGCCTGTTCCGGGAGGCTGGGAGTCCTGCGTCGTTGATCGCCCATCGCCCCGAGGACGTTCCGGCCTTCCCGCAGGAGGTCGATCGCGGCGCTCCTCTCCCGCGTCACGTAGTCGATGATGTCCGAATAGCGGCCCGCGAGGTACATCCGCGGCACACGGGCGCCGCTCTCCTTGTCCGAGAAATTGTGCAGGCTCGATCCTGAGAGGGAGCCGCGGTTCAGCATCACGAGGATCGGCCCGAGGTCCACGTAAGGCTTCGTGAACCAGTAGTACTTCAGCCTCGCGAGGCCCCGCTCAATCAGCTTCCACTTCGTCGCGCGTTCGATGAGGAACGTGAGGTCGAAGCGCAGCCGGTTCCCGACCGGGACGAAATCCCAGGTGGGCTCGAGGACGCCCTTGTCGAGGGCCATCTGGATCACCTGCTTCTCCCCCCACTCCCACTCCGCCAGCACCTGGAACGGACCGACCGCGGAGAGGTCGTCGTCGAGGGGCTGGTACTGGACCGTCACGATCCGGTCCTGTTGGGGATCGTCCCCGGTCGTCTCGATGTCGAAGTAGTAGAGAGGCAGACGGAACCCGTTCCGCGGGAATCATCGTCGGCACCGGGCTTAAGCCCTTTGACTACCCAGTGCGTGCGACAGTCTTTTGTGCGGTCTCGGATTTCCCGCGACCGGACTCGCAGGAGAAGGGAGAACATGCGCGTCGGGATCGTCGGGATCGGGATGACGGCGTTCCGTCCGTCCACGCCCGAATACAGTTGGAAGGAACTCATGTTCGAGGCGGCGTCCCGCGCCTATGCCGACGCGGGCGTCGATCCGCGCACCGACGTGGATTCGTTCCTCACCTGCGCGGAGGACTACTACGAAGGCTTCGGGATCTTCGACGAGTTCGTCCCGGACCAGCTCGGCGCCGCCCTCCGGCGGATGTGCACGGTGTCCGGGGACGGACTTCAAGGCCTCGCGAACGCGTTCATGCAGATTCAGACGGGCCTCGTCGAGGTCGCGGTCGTCGAAGCGCATAGCAAGGTCTCCGACGTCCTCACGCTCGAGGGCATCGTGGAGCACGGCCTCGATCCGATCTGGAACAAGCCGCTCGGCGCCCACCCGTTCGTCGTCGCCGGACTCGAAGCCGACGCGTTCCTGCGCGGCACGAAGACCTCCCCCAAGGCCCTCGCCGCCGTCGTCGTGAA
>VBMC01000227.1 GCA_005879015.1 Methanobacteriota archaeon | reverse complement strand
GTCCCGGAAGAAGATCCGGTCCATCATGAGGTCGTAATGTTGACCGGAATGCACGAGGACATGTTCGTGATCAAGGCCGTCCAAGGCCTTCACGACCGGGGCCATCTTGATGATTTCCGGGCGGGTCCCGATGATCGTGACGATGCGGCCCATAGGAGGAGACGCGCGAGTAATCGAGGGCCGATATTAAAGATAGTCCCGCGAGCGGCCCAGGTCGAAACCATCATTACTGCGCCTCGGTTACGAGCCGCATTGCTCGTCAGCGTCGTCACGACGGTGCGCAACGAAGCGAGGAACATCGCCGCGTTGCTCGACAGCTTGGTCGTCCAAGAGCCGCCCTTCGAAATCGTCGTCGTCGATTCGGCCAGCCAGGACGCGACGCGCGACATCGTGCGCGGCTATGAACGGCAGTACGAGAGCGTCCACCTCTACATCACGGGCGGGACGCGAGGGGCCGGCCGGAACTTCGGAATCCGGGAGGCGAAGGGCGAAGCCGTCGCGTTCATCGACGGCGACGCGATCGCGAACCCGTTCTGGCTCAAGGAACTCCGGGAAGGCTTGAGGCACAGCGACGTCGTCGCGGGCCGGACGATCCAGATCGGCTACCGTCCCTTCGAGGAGCTCGAGCGCGTCGAGCTCATCGTCGAAGGGACAGATGTCACCTATCCTTCTTCCAACCTCGCCTACCGCAAGTCCGTGCTCAACGAGATTGGAGGGTTCGACAGGTGGTTCGTGACGGCGGAGGACATCGACCTGAACATCCGCGCCGTCCGTGCGGGTCATACGATCGCGTTCCGGGCGGGCGCCATCGTCTACCATCGCACCCGCTCCTCCGTGTACGACTTCTTGCGGCAGGCGCTGTGGAACGGGGCGGGCCGGAAGCAGCTCACGCTGAAACACGGCGCCCTGTGGAGTCGATACCGGCCCGGGGCGATGCTCCGGCAGAAAACGAACTTCTGGTCCCTCCTGCGCTTGAACACCGCGCTCCTCGGATACGTCGGATACAAGTTCTTCGGGAAGCCGCTCCCTCCCTGAAGCGCGAAACGCTTATGCGGGCTACCCAGCATGGCGCGCCCGTGTGTCCGAGGTCTCGGTCGTCATCCCCACGATGAACGAGGAGGCCTCGATCGGACGGGTCATCGACGAGGTGCGGAAGGCGCTCGGGCCTCGCCTGTTGGAAGTCCTCGTCGTGGACACGGATTCTCGGGATCGGACGCGGGAGATTGCGAGGGCGAAGGGGGCGCGGGTGGTCCCGGAACCGCGACGAGGGTACGGCCGCGCGTACAAGACCGGCTTCCACGACGCACGCGGGACGTACATCGCGGCCCTCGATGCGGACCTCACGTACCCCGCGGACCGCTTGCCCGATTTCCTGGCCGCCCTCGAGACTGACCGGGCCGACTTCGTGTCCGGCGATCGAATGTCCCATCTGGGAGGGGAGGCGATGAGCGGCATGCACCGGATCGGGAACGCGATCCTGAACGCCACCTTTCGGCTCCTGTACCGCGCGCGGATCCACGACTCCCAATCGGGGATGTGGATGTTCCGGCGGTCGATCCTCTCGCGGCTGTATCTCATCCACGACGGCATGGCGTTCTCCGAGGAACTCAAGATCGAGGCGATCCGCAACGGGTTCCGGTTCCTCGAAATTCCCGTCGACTATCGTGTCCGAGTCGGCGACAAGAAGATCCGAAGCATGAGCGACGCGGTCAAGAATCTGATCTGGCTCGCACGGAAACGGTTCGGCTGGCATCCGAAGGCCCGCTGACTATTCTGAGAGGATCTCCGCGAGCTTCTGCCACTCCTTAACGAACCGTCGGGCGTCGAAACTCCCGTCCACGTAGCGGTTGAGGGCCTTGTGGAATCCCGGATCCAGGTCTGACGTGAGGAGCTGCCACGCCTCCCAGTGCTCCATCGACTTCCAGATCCAACCGCCCTCCAAGTCGATGTGATGCGGTCCGTGGTCCTCCCACGTGACCCGGACTGTGCCGAACTCCACCGCGAGCTCGTACACAAGCCGCGCGAGCAGAATCGACTCCTCCCTCGGCATCGCGAGCTCCTGTCCCTTCCGCAGCCGCGGCGGGTACTGGACGCGGAGGGACGAGAGTCCTTCCGCCGCGGCGAGCGACGCGTTCGTCTTGTCCATCGTCAGGAAGAAGACGCCTTTCCGGAAATCGATACCCCGCAGGAACGACTTGAACTGGTCGCGGATCATCGAGTCCGCGTTCACGATCGTGAGGCCGTCCGGCGAGAGGTGGAGTTGCTCCG
>VBMC01000226.1 GCA_005879015.1 Methanobacteriota archaeon | reverse complement strand
CGGGACGAGACCCTAAATCTCGCGCCGTTTCCGAGCTTGGCTACCGCCGCGTGGGTCGGAATCCGCGAGACGTAGAAAAGGGTTCCCGCGGGAGGAAAGGTACATGGCCCGCCGGCCCATGTTGTGGTCGATGTCCTTCGCCCGACTCCCGTTCGATCCGGAGACCTACCTCACGGACGTCCGCATGTTCCAGCAAGAAGGCTTCGGCGCCGTCTATCTGATCGATGACGAGCAGAAGGCGATCATCGAGACGGGAACCTCCTGGGACGCGTCGAAAATCCTCGAGGCGGTGAAGACGTTCGGCCTCCAGCCGTCCGACATCGATGCACTGGTCGTGTCGCACATCCACCTCGACCACGCGGGCGGCGCGGGATTTCTCCTCTCCGACATGCCGCGAGCGAAGGTGTATGTGCACGAGCGCGGCTTCAAGCACCTCGTGGACCCGTCGAAGCTCGTCGCGAGTGCGCACCAGGCCGTGAATGACGACGAGGCCGACCTGTTCGGCACCATGCGCCCGATTCTCCAGGACCGGCTCGTCGCGGTCAAGGATCAGGATCGACTCGACCTGGGGACGCATTCCCTGGTGTTCTACGACTCCCCCGGTCATGCGCCGCACGAGCTCACGATCCTCGACGAACGGAATCGATGCGTCTACACGGGCGATGCCGCCGGCCTCTACTTTCCCGGCGACGAAATCCTCATGCCGATCGCGCCCGCTCCGTCGTTCGACTTGGAGAAGAACCTCGAGACGTTCCGGCATCTCCTTGCCCTGAAGCCGCGGGCCTTGCTGTTCAGCCACTACGGTCCCCATGGGAAACCAAAGGCCGCGATCGAGGCGATGATGGCCCTGTATCCGTCCTGGGACCGGGTGGTCAAGGAACGCCTGGCCTCCGCGGGCGAAGACGGAGTCCTCCGGGAGCTGTACGACATGAGCTGTCGTGCCGCGAAGCGGTTCCCCCGGGATTTCCTGGAGCGGCGGATCCGGGTGAGCATCCGGGGCCTCGCGGCGTACCACGAGAGGTTGGAGCATGTTGGGCCCCGTCGTTGAGGACGCGATCGAAGGGATTGCGGGGGACCGCACGAGCAGTGCGTCCCGCCTCGCCCGGGTGGCCCTCGAGACGATCGCCCTGGCAACCCTGGAGCGGCCGGGCCAGAGGGACCCGGCGACGCTCGCGGAGATCGCCCGAAGGATCTCGGAGGCCCAGCCCGCGATGGCGATCGTCCACAACGTCGTCCACATGTTCGCGGGCCTCGTGGCCGAGGGACACGAACCCATGGCAGTGCTGCGGCAGCTCCTCGAGGAGCTGGAGACGGCCCGGGAGCGGATTGGCAAGACGTTCCTGAAGATCGCGCCCGACCGAGCGACGGTCCTCACGTTGAGCTACAGCGAGAGCGTCCGCGCGTGCCTTCTCGCGGCCCACAACCGGGGCCGCATCGTTCGCGTCTTGGTCATGGAAGCAGGACCCGTGTTCGAAGGTCGAGCCATGGCCGCCGCCCTCGGTCGAGAAGGTATCCCCGTTGAGGTCATCTCGGACGAGGTCGGACCGACTCGAGCTGCAGAGGCAACGTACGTCCTCGTCGGAGCGGACTCGATCCTGCGGGACGGTTCGCTCGTTAACAAGCGAGGAACGCTGCCCCTCGCCCAGTCCGCCAAGGCCCAGGAGAAACCCGTCTACGTCGCGTGCGAGTCGCTCAAGTTCGATGCTCGTTTCGACGCCGTGTCCTGGCCCGCCGGTGCAAGGATGCAGGACCTATTCGACCTGACGCCGGGGGCGCTGATCACCACGGTCGTCACGGAACGCGGGACGTACGCGCCGGACATCCTCCGCACGATCCTGGCGCCGGCCCGAAATGCACGCCCCCCGCGATAGCCTCATGTAGGACGGAGGGCCGTCCAACGAAGGTTCAAATATAATCCTGTATAACGATGTTATAGAAACTATGGGCGAACAGGAACTCCACATCGTCCTTCTGTCGAACGATCCCGAACGAGCCTACCCGGCCTTCCAGCTCGCGATGGGCGCCGCCGCGATGGGCCACAGAGCCCGTGTCTACGCGACGACCGCCGGCCTCGATCTGCTACGGAAGGGGGCCGCCGACAAGGTC
>VBMC01000225.1 GCA_005879015.1 Methanobacteriota archaeon | reverse complement strand
GTGAGCAATGAACGTGGACTCTTCGACTCATCTGAAGGCTTAAGTCTCGGACTGTCTGCAGCCCTCGATGGCCTCCACCCTGGAACTGGCCCTCCTCGCGGTGGCCCTGATCCTGAACGGACTGCTCGCGGGAGCGAGCCTCGATAAGGCGATTACACAGCTCCCTGCCCGGAGAAAGATCGGACTTCGGGCGATGGCCGAGTACCATCGGGCGACCGACCTCGGCCCCGGCCTATTCTTGTACCCGATCTTG
>VBMC01000224.1 GCA_005879015.1 Methanobacteriota archaeon | reverse complement strand
GCGGCGGTTTCGGCCCTGTAAGTTCTCGTCCACTGCACCCGGAGGTCGGCTCACATGAGCCCGAGGGGGCCGAGTTTCTCCGGGAGATACGTGTCCGTCACGTAGTCGAGGCCGTACTTCGCGAGCGCCTGTTGTTCCGCCTTCTTGTTGAGCTGAAGCATCGCCTGGATCTCGGTGCGCCAGAACTCGTCGTTGAAACGAGGATCTGTCATCTCTGCGTTCAACGCGCCGATGTCCCTCGGTGTGAGGGCGTCCGTGGGCAACTCGTAGTTCAGGATGTCGCTCGCGGTGATTCCGACGAACTCCGCCGTCGGCGTCGCCAGATACTCGGAGATATGGGCGGTCTTGATGGCTCCGTAGGCCACCGACGCATGAATTCGAAACGACCAGGGATCACCGTCCGTAAACGTAGCCACATTAATTTTCAACTCCTCATTTAATCTTTTCAATAATCGACGTGTACTTCGGCTGGGTTGACCTTTGAGGTGCACGAGGATGCATTTGGCGTCCTCATCGAAACCGTTCTCCACGAGACGGTCGAACATACCTCCGGTCTCGATCGCGAGGATGAACTTCGCGTCCGACTCGACCAGTTTCACCTTTTCTTTCTCCACGTTGTAGGGGATCGTGTAACCCGCATCCCCGACGTCGTCGCGGCAGTTGATCCGCTTCCGATCTCCGTTCCGGGTGATCTCCTCGAGGGTCAGGTTCCCGATCACGCTGGCCCCGCTCTCCTCAGGCCGAAGCTTGAAGTCCTCCCGGAGGAGCTGCGTGATGACCTCGAGGTCCTCCGCCAGGAGGTTCGACTCCTCTTGGGCGTGGAACTTCGCGATGTCCCAGCCTTCGGAAATGTAATACATCTCCCGCAGCGTGGATGACTTACTGTCGCGGATCATGTCCCGGATAAATTCGAGCACATGCATCGTACGAAGGAGCATGAGTGCCCCTTTCAACTTCTTCGCACTTCGCACGCCCATCAGGCTGCCGTATTTCCACACTGCGTGCTTCGAATCGAATCGGATGTTCGCCTTCGTCCGGAGCGGGATCTTCATCTTTGGGATCTGACCGCCGTCGAGTTCCTCGTAGATCTCCTCGGCGATCCCGTACAGTGCATCAACCGCCTTGTTCGACAGAGCCGCGGGGGCTTTCGGTTTCTTAGTCATCTTCGAGCGACTCCTCCGTCTCGTCGTAGTCGATCTCGCCCTCTTCCTCGGCGGGTTCGGGGACAGCCCCCTCCTCGCCCTCGAATTCCGCGTAGTTCAACTCCCAGTCGCCGGGCAATGGTTCTGCGCCGATCACGAGGCCTGGATTGATCCCGCTCACATAGAGGTCGGACTCGTCATACTCTGCCTCGTCAAGCCCATCGAGGAGAAACGAAATCGAGGCCCTCGTGACGCTGTCGATCCGTTTCAGCTCCCAGGTGATCTTGCCATCGTCCCGGACCTCGGCAGGCTTCGGTTCAATCGATTTCGCCTCCATGCCGCGAGGGAGGAGCAGGTGAAGGTTCAGCTTTTTTCCCGCCGAGGTGAAGTTGTGGATGTTGATCGTGACCGAGTGTCGTTTTAGTTTCTTGTCGTACGCGATTTGTTCGTCGATCCAAACGACGCCCATGATCTTCGTGATCGTGGCATCCAGAGCCGGGATTTTCTTGTTCACGATTTTCGCGGACTTCTCCGCGATCCGTGGAAGGATGAGTTGGACGATTTCGAACTTCTCTTTCGTCTTGGCTCGGTGCACTTTTTTCGTCAGGTGTGTTTTTAGCCGGCGCCCGCCCTCCTTGAGGGCGAGGCCCAGCTCCGTCATGATTTCGTCGGTGGTGGCAACGGCTTCCTTTGCCTCGGATGTGTAAGGGACCTTTGTGGAGCACACGTGAACGAGGATGATGGCCGGGCCGAAGGGAAGGCCCTGCCCACCTCGTTGTTCCAGGCCGTACCGCCTCCAGTCGACGTCGCCCACGGCCTGGGTCAGCGCGCAGCCGCCGGCCTGGTACAGGAGGGGGACCCGGTTCGCGAAACGCAGCACCTCGACCGTCTGGTCCGGGGGCAAGTCTCCCCCGTAGACGATCCCGATCTCGACCTGGAACGGGTTCCCCGAATACACCGCGGGATCGCGGGTCAGAGGGGGCGCATAGAACTCAGGTCTCAGGCTCCCGAGGACATTCTTCAGACCCCTCTTGATGAGCCGTTCCCCGATCGGACTCAGACAGTCCGTCGGCGGGGACATC
>VBMC01000183.1:2809-3826 GCA_005879015.1 Methanobacteriota archaeon | reverse complement strand
TCTGAGGATCGAGTCCCGTCGTCGGCTCGTCGAGGAACAGCACCTTCGGGTGGGGGATGAGGGCCATCGCCAGGTCCAAGCGCTTCCGCATTCCGCCGGAATACGTCCCGGCGCGGCGGTCCGCGGCGTCCTCCAGGTCGATCGCCTTGAGCAACTCGGCAATTCGCTCATCCCTCTCCGCTTTCGGGAGATGGTAGAGGGCGCACTGGAGCCGCAGATTCTCTCGGCCCGTGAGTTCGTCATCGATCCCAACTTCCTGGGCCGCGTACCCGATGATCTTGCGGATGGCGGCGGGATCCTTGTCCACGTCGATCCCGTCCACGACGGCTCGGCCGGACGTCTTCTTGATGAGCGTCGTGATCACCTTGATCGTCGTGGTCTTCCCTGCCCCGTTCGGGCCAAGGAATCCGAAGATCTCCCCGCGGCGGACCGCGAAGGAAATTCCATCCACCGCGCGGATGTCCGGATCGAAGATCTTGGCGAGATCCTGGACCTGAATGATCGCATCGCCCTGGGTTCTCCCCGTCGAGGCCGCGACCGTCGAACTCTGCGGCTTCGAGACGCTCGCGATGGACTGGGCGGTCATGCGGCCCTCCAAAGGTTCGTTGCACTTAAGGGAGCCGGGTGGACTCCGTTCGAGCACGCTCGCGAAGTTCGCCCGTCGCCCTCGTGGAGACGCGGCAGTCTCGGCGCAAGATTCGACATGGTGGCGATGATGCCTATCGCGGGTCCAACCCTCCCGGATGCGCGGCTTGAAGTAGAGGCATCTTTTTAACGAGCCCTTCGAGCGCCATGGTCGACGAGCGCGACTTCCAACTCCTCGCGAACCTTCTGAAGGAACCGCTCGCGAGCAACGAGGAACTCGGTCGGCGGGTCCGTCTCTCCGGGACCGCGGTGAAGACGCGCTTGGCGGGCCTCACCGAGGAAGGAGTCTTTGGCGGACTCTACGGAATCCCGGCACCGGAAGTGTTCCAACGACGGCGTCACGTGTACGTCTTTCGCGGCGACCGCGTGAAT
>VBMC01000183.1:0-2730 GCA_005879015.1 Methanobacteriota archaeon | reverse complement strand
AAGGGAACGGTCCTGTCCCCGATCGACTGGCGGGTGATGCGCCCCCTCATTCGCGAGCCCCGCATGCCCATCCGAACCCTCGCGGAACGCACGGGCCTCTCGCCGAAGACGGTCCGGCGGCACCGCGACGCCTTGCTTCGGGATGGAGCGTTCACGATCGAGGTGCACGTTCGGGGGGCGAGGGCGCGCGGCCTCCTGCTGTACAACCTGTGGCTCACCTTGCCCCACCTGCCCGCGCGGGATCGCCACGCGATCCTGACGAAGCTGCCCCGGTGCGTCGTCGTGAACGTGATGCAGGAGCCTCCCGCCATCTACCTCTTCTGCCGCGCCGATGCCTACTCGGACGTCCTCGCGGACGAGGCCATGGCCAAGGAACTGGCCGGGACGGATCGCTCCGGACTCGTTTTCCCTCTGGACACCGCCTTCGCCATGGATCGACTGGAATCGTGGATTGACGCGGAGCTCGCGCGCTGGTCGAGCCGGAGAGGCGCGGGACCGACCCGCTCATAGCCACCGTAGGCATTTACCGAAGACGGAGGATCGATCGCGAGACCTCTCGTCGCGGAAGCATCCATCCGGATCGATGCGCGACCGGAGCGGGTTTGGCAGGTCCTGACCCACCCAGAATTCACCCGGCGATACATGTTCGGCTGTGAACCGATCACCGATTGGAAGCCCGGAAGTCCCCTCATTTGGCGGGGCGCGACGAATGGCATCGTGTACGTGAAAGGGTCGATCTCGAAGATCGAGACCGGCCAGCTGCTCCAATACACGACCTTCAATCCCAACGCGGCGGATCACTATGTGGACACGCCGTCGAATTACGTGACCGTGGCGCTCCGCCTATCGGAGGAGAAGGGCGCGCGAACGCAGACGAGGCTTTCCGTCACCCAAGGAGACTTCTCCCTCGTCGCGGACGGGGAGAGACGACACCAGGATTCGGAGAGGAACTGGAAGACGGTACTCGCGAAGATCAAGGAACTTGGTGAGGTCCGCGTCGTCGGGTCCGCCGGGCCGTCCTAGATCCGGCCGGCGGCTTTGAGCACCGCGAGGGCATCGACCGTCACCCATCCGTTCCATGTGCTCGGACTCGCCCCGCCCCAGTCGACCGAGTCGGTCCGCGTGCCGGGTTTTGCGGACACCTTGTACAATCGGCGTTCTGCGGCCCACCCGCCGCCGGGAAGTTGCTTGGCCTCAAGCCGGTCGAGGGACTTCGCGCATCGGGGATCGCGAAGCAGTCCGATTTCAGCCATGTTCCGGAGCCCTCCCAGGATGTCATAGTGGTGATACAGCGGATAGTGCAGCTGCAGGAATTCGGGGTTCATGACCTGACCGCTGTGGCGTTCCAAGAACAATTCCCGACCCAGGTACACCTCCGAGGCGCGCAAGGCCGCCTTCCGCGCCGCCGAGTCGTGGGTCCGATTGGCATAGACCGCGAGGCCCAGCATGGCATGGCGGCTCTCCCAGAAGGACGAGGTATCCGCGTCCGGATTCCGATCGCAATTCCATCCTCCATCGGGCCACTGCCAATGGAGAAGTCGTTCGGCAAGGTCATCCGAGCGCTCGTTCGCAATCCCCATTTTCTCGAGGAAGTAGAGGGCGTTGCCTTGCTGCGAGGCACATCGTCGATATCGCCCCCGGACCCGGGGAACCCCTTGTTTTCGGTAGGCTTCCGATTTCGTGGTCGCATCGAATTCCCGGTAATAGACATCGCCGAGCCATCGATCGAGGAGCCGATCCCGGAGTGGGAGCAGGGCGCGACTCGCGCGCGGATAGCCGATGTCCGCCAGGCTCGCGAGGACCCAATGGGCGCCTTGCCACTTGGAGTAGGGGTCTCGGACGCCGTCTCGAACGCCTGGCCGAATGAGACCCGCGAGGAGCGTGCGAACTCGAGGCGAACGGCGAATCCTCCTCTCGAGGGCCTGGATTCTCGGCGACGCGCGATCCTCTCTGAGGACCTGAACGCGGACCTTCCAGCGGATCGACGGTTCCTCGGAGGCGAGCAACCGCTCCACCAAATCGACGTCGTCCATGGACGCTAGTCGGTGAAAGCTCAGGTCCCCATGAACGCTTTCCTCGACCGAATCCTCGGGTCGGCCCGTCGGATTTCAACTAGTCCCTAACTGGTGTGACAAACGCCCCCCGGATTTCGATGCGAGCGGGTCAACTCTCAGCAAACGCGGTCCGCCTTCATGGGCACGATCGAGGAGCGGATGTTTTTCGGCTGGCATTCCGTCCTTGAACCGAGACGCAGGAGCGGATAGAGCCCCGGTCGGGATTCAAACACGAGCACGGCTCGAACGCCGTGCGCCACCGATCGACTCCGAACCACTCGGCGGCGGGCCCAGCGCCTATTTCGAAAGCTGCTGCCCCACCAGCATCTGAGCCGCAGGAACCTGGTCTTTCGGAAGGCGGAAAAAGGCCTTTTTCCCGCCCACGCGCATTTCGAGGCGCTTCGAGAACATTCCCTTGACCTTCGGATTCTCGATCGAACTGTACGACGCCGCAAAGTTCGCCGGGTTTTGCGCGGCAACTTGATCGAGCGGCATTCCCGCATAAGCCGCCCTCTTCTTGTCCGCCCCGCCCTTCGCGACCGATGCGGCGACGGCCTGCCCGATCACCCCACCCAGCAGCTGTCCGGCCAAACGCGCGCCGCCCGTTTTCACCGTCACGACCCCGACGAGACGCCGATCCGTGAAGATCAGGTCGTACAGCTTCGGTAGTGCGATT
>VBMC01000028.1 GCA_005879015.1 Methanobacteriota archaeon | reverse complement strand
TGCAGCTACTTTGATTCTCTCTGGCGGTGCCCTGGGGTTCATCTTCTTCGTCGCGTCCCGGTCTGCCTCTCGCCCCTCGCGGGCGTGCCCTGAGTGTGGCGGCCGGATCCCCCCTTATGGTCGCATCGCGAAGTGTCCGTATTGTGGTCACGCCCTTTCGTGAAGATGCGGACCTGGGCCAGGCGTCTCTGCTCCGGACGGCTGGAGGGGACACTAAGCTCTTAGCGGATGGACGTCGTTTGCCCGGGAGAGGAACCTCGATGGTCCAGGAATACGGCCTCTTCATCGGCGGGAAATGGAAGAAATCCGAAGGAAAGCGGTTCGAAACGATCAACCCGGCCACGGGCGAAGTCCTGGCCACGTTCCCCTCTGCGACGAAGGAAGAGTTGGGCGACGCCGTTGGCGCGGCGAAGGGCGCGTTCGAGAGATGGCGGAAGACCCCCGCACCTCGACGCGGCGAAATTCTCCTCGAGGCAGCGCGGATCTTTCGACGGAAAAAGGAGGAACTTGGTCGCATCGTGACCACGGAGATGGGGAAGGTCATCGCCGAGGGTCGCGGCGATGTCCAGGAAGTGATCGATTTCTATGAGTACGCCGCTGGCGAAGGCCGCCGGATGTTCGGCGAGACGGTCCCGTCCGAGCTGCCGAACAAGATGTGCCTGACGGTCCGGATGCCAGTCGGCCCCGTCGGCCTGATCACGCCGTGGAACTTCCCCATGGCGATCCCCGGATGGAAGAGCGGAGCCGCCTTGATCGCGGGATGTCCCTTCGTCCTGAAGCCGTCGAGCCTCACGCCTCTCTGCGCCGCGAAGTTTGTCGAGGTGCTCGACGAGGCGGGATTCCCTCCAGGCGTGGTTAACATGTTAACCGGGAGTGGCTCCGTCGTCGGGGACGGCCTCGTCGCCCATCCGGACATCCGGGTGATCTCCTTCACGGGCGGCGTCGACACCGGCCGGCACGTGTACGAGACCGCTGCGAAGAAGATGATCAAGGTCGGCCTGGAATTGGGTGGCAAGAACCCGATCATCGCGATGGACGACGCGAACCTCGACCTCCTCATGGATGGGGTCATGTTCGGCGCCTTTGGAACGGCGGGACAACGTTGCACTGCAGCGTCGCGTCTGATCGTCCATCAGAAGATCTACGATCAGGTTATGGACGACCTCGCCAAGCGGGCCGAGAAACTGCGGGTCGGGAATCCGATTGACGAGAAGACGGACATGGGTCCGGTGGCCTCGGCGGACCAGGAGAAAAAAGTCCTCGAGTACATCGAGATCGGCCGGAAGGAGGGGGACACCCTCGTCACAGGCGGGAAGAAACTCACCGGAGGCGCCTACGACAAGGGGTTCTTCATCGCCCCGACGGTCTTCGCCGTCGACCGTCGTAAGCGCCTTGCCCTGGAGGAGATTTTCGGGCCCGTCCTCAGCGTCCTGAAGGCGAAGGATTTCGATGACGCGGTCGCGATTGCGAATTCCGTCAAATACGGCCTCAGCTCGTCGATCTACACGAACGACTTGCGATGGGCATTCCGCGGGATGCAGGAGCTGGAGGCGGGCATCACCTACGTGAACGCCCCGACGATCGGGGCGGAGGTGCAACTGCCGTTTGGCGGTGTGAAGGAGACCGGACCCACGGACACCCGCGAGGCCGGGGCGACGGCTCTCGACGAGTTCACGTATTGGAAAACGATCTACGTGGACTATTCCGGGCGGCTCCAACGAGCCCAGATCGATACGGAGAAGCTCGTCGGCGGCTGAAAATCAACACGATTTCCGAGAGATGTTTCACACGTCGATCGGTCAGCCGCCGCCTCCGAGCAGATCCTTGCTCGGGGTCGTGAGGTGCCGGGGGTCCAAGACCTTTTCCGCTTCCTCTGGGGTCAGGATGCCCTTCTCGATCACGAGTTGCTTGACCGTCTTCCCGGTCCGGCCCGACTCCTTGGCGATTTCCGCGGCCTTTTCGTAGCCGATGAGGAGGTTCAGGGTCGTCGCGATGGCGGGGCTCGACTCCGCGTACCGCTGCAGCACGTCGATGTTCGCGCTAATCCCTTCGATGCATCGGTGCGCGAACACGCGGGAGACGTTCGCGAGGAGTTCGATGTTCTGCGAGAGGCGCTGGGACATCACGGTCATCATCGTGCACAGGTCGAGGTTGGAATGGGAGTTGGCCACCGCGATCGCCATGTCGTTGCCGATCACCGTGACGCCGACCTGCATGACCGCTTCGGGGATGACCGGATTCACCTTCCCGGGCATGATCGACGAGCCCGGTTGGACCGGAGGAAGATTCAGTTCCCTCAGGCCCGTGTGGGGTCCCGAGCCCAGCCACCGGAGGTCGTTCGCGATCTTGATCGTGGACACGGCCACGGCCCGAATCGCGCCGCTCGCTTCGACGAGGGCGTCTTGGGATGCCTGGGCCTCAAAGTGGTTCTCGGCGACCCGGAACTTCGTGTCCGTGGCCGCACTGATCTTCTCGACGACCCGCCCCGGGAACTCCGGGTGCGCATTGATCCCGGTTCCGACCGCGGTCCCTCCGATCGCGAGTTCCGCGAGGGCCGCCCGGCAGGACGAGACACGTCGGATCCCGTGGTCGATCTGGGACTGGTACCCGGAGAACTCCTGGCCGAGGCGGATCGGGGTCGCGTCCATCAAATGGGTGCGTCCCGATTTCACGATCGGATCGAACTCCTTCGCCTTCTTCGCCAGGCTTTCTTCGAGTTCGCGGAGGGCGGGCAGCAGGTTGTGGTCGATCTCCATCAGGGCCGCGACGTGGATCGCGGTCGGGATCACGTCGTTCGAGGACTGGCCCATGTTCACGTGGTCGTTCGGATGGATGGGCCCTTTCTCGCCGAGCGCGTGACCGAGGATCTCGTTCGCTCGGTTCCCAATCACCTCGTTCGCATTCATGTTCGTCGACGTTCCGCTCCCGGTCTGGAAGACGTCGAGGGGGAAGTGGGCATCCAGCTTGCCCTCCATGACCTCCTGGCAGGCCTGGACGATTGCCTTTCCGATCTTCGAATCGAGGAGGCCGAGCTCCATGTTCGTCTGGGCCGCCGCCATCTTGATCAGGCCGAGCGCATAGAGGAAGCGCCGACCGAAGCGGATCCCGCTGATCGGGAAGTTTTCGATGGCCCGTTGCGTCTGGGCGCCCCAGTAGGCCTCTTTGGGGACTTTCAGTTCACCCAGGAAGTCCTTCTCGACGCGGTAGTCGGTCATGCCTGGTGCGTTCGGACAGAACGGGGGGAGCATTAAGCTTGTCAATGATGCGTACGTACTCGGGCTCGGCCGAGGGCCGTACGCGAAACCCTCCGGCCAACGCCCGGATAGCGCCAGGCCCGCGGTCCGTCCATGGCCCACGGGTCCGTCACCGGGCATTAGGACGTGTCTCGTCCCAGGGTCTCCCTTCCCTCCTATCCAAACGGTTACCAGCAAGTTGTCACTGAGCACAGTGACAAGGTATAATATAAACGCGTTATATTTGGGGGACCTGAAGACCCACCGCGGGCAAGGGAAGCAGCCCATGCCAACCACGACGCCGGCGGATCCGGTGGTCGAAGAAGACCGGGTCTGTCCCGAATGCAGCAGCGAGCACCTCGTGCGTGACTACACGCGCGGTGAGCTTGTCTGCGACTCCTGCGGCCTTGTGATTAGCGAGAGTGCGATTGACGAGGGGCCCGAATGGGCCGCCTATTCCGTGGAAGAGAACGATCGCCTCGCGCGGACCGGCGCCCCGCGAAGCTACGTCGCCGGCGCCTCCGGACTGACGACGGTCATCCCCCTTGCGAACAAGGATGCCCGCGGGAACTCGATTCCCCTCCGGGAACGAGAGAAATTCTACCGCATGCGAAAGCTCCAGCGGCATTCGGGCCATTCTCGTCCCGGTGAGCGGAGCCTCCCCGAGACGATCCGATCCTTGGATCGCGTCTCGTCTCTGATGGGGCTTCCGCGGCCCGTCAAAGATGAGGCCGGCTTCATCTGCAAGAAAGCGTTGGAGAAGGGCCTCGTCCGAGGGCGGTCCATCGAGGCGATCGTCGCCGCCGCGGTGTACGCGGCGTGCCGGATCGACGGCGTCCCTCGAACGCTCGATGAGCTGCAACAGGTGACCGGCGTCCGGAAGAAGACGATCGGCAAGGCGTACGGTGCGCTCCTGCGGACGCTCACCCTTCGCGTGCCGCCGTCCCGTCCGTCCGACTATGTGAGCCGGTTTTGTTCCCGCCTCGGTTTGAGCAACACGGTGGAGGCGGAATCCCAGAAGATCCTGAAAGAACTGGAGAAGATCGACAGCTCGATGTCCCTCTCGCCGTCGGGGACCGCCGCGGCGGCCATCTATCTGGCCTCCTTGGCGTCCGGGGAACGCCGTCCGCAAAAGGCGATTGCGAAAATCGCCGGCGTCAGCGAGGTGACCTTGCGAAACCGCTTCCAATTCATGGAAGGGTTCATGGAACAGCTGATCCTGCCACGCGGTCGCGCGCCGAAGGTTGGCACGGGGAACCAACTCTCTCCCTAGTTCGTCGATGTCCAATTCCCGAGCGGCAGAACCGGGGGGAAAGGTTTGATAAGGTGCGCTTGCGTCCCATCCGTGTGGCCGAATCCAGAGGCGGAATCCAGGGGGAATTGCTAAATCCCCAAGAAGGCCCGCGCCTTCGGGCTTCCGCGTGAGGGTCCCATGTCTCCCGCGATTCACGTCAACGATCTTTCCTGGCTCATCGGAGGGCCGCAGGGGAGCGGCGTCGATTCTTCCGCGAACGTGTTCGCCCGTGCCTGTGCGGCTGGCGGCCTGAACGTCTTCGGCAAGCGGGAGTTCTATTCGAACATCATGGGCGAGCATTCCTACTTCGCCCTGCGTGCGCACACGAACCTCGTGCGGTCGCACATCGACGCAGTGAATGTCCTCGCGACGTTCGAGGCGGAGACGGTGTTCCGCCACGCCCGCGCCGTCACGGACGACGGAGCGATCGTCTACGATCCCGCCTTGGCCAAGACCCGGCTATCGGACATCCCGACGATCGAGAAGCGCCTAGCCGCCGATCTCAAGACGTACCTCATCTCCCACGGCGTCGGCGAGACGATCGGCGACCTGCTCGCAGCCGCGAAGCAGCGGGGCGTCGCCCTGGTCCCGATTCCGTTCAAGGACCTCCTCGACCAAATCGCCGACGAGTTCCAGATCGACCAGCTGAGCAAGATCTCACGGGTCGTGAACATGCTCGCGGTCGGCGCGTCGTTCGGCCTGCTCGGGTTCGATTTCGCGATGATGCGGGCTTCCCTCGAGGAAGTCTTCCGCGCGAAGGCCAAGATCGTCAACATGAACGCCGCAGGCGCGCAGAAGGCGTACGATCTCGCGCGATCCCTCGTCCCGGATTTCCGGTATCGCCTTCAGACGGTGGCCAGGAAGGAACCCCGATTGTTCCTCACCGGGAGTCAGGCGACCGCGTTGGGCAAGCTATACGGCGGCATGCGGTTCCAGACGTACTACCCGATCACCCCGGCCTCGGACGAGAGCGAGTTCCTCGAGGAAAACGAAATCCTCGACCTGAACGGACATGGCCTCGTCCCGGAGGCCGGCGGGAAGGAGAAAGGCGCCTCCATGTTGGTCGTGCAGACCGAGGATGAGATCGCCGCGGTCACGATGGCCACCGGCGCCGCCCTGACCGGAGCACGGTCCGCCACCGCGACGTCGGGGCCCGGTTTCTCCCTGATGATGGAGGGAATCGGTTGGGCCTCGATCAATGAGGTCCCCCTCGTGATCACGCTCTACCAGCGGGCCGGTCCGAGCACAGGGATGCCGACGCGGCACGAACAGGGCGACCTGCGGTTCGCTCTGCACGCCGGGCACGGCGAGAGCCCGCGGATCGTCCTCGCGTCCGGTGACTTCGAAGAATGCATCCGCGACGGGTTCCTCGCGTTCAATTACGCGGAACGGTACCAGATGCCCGTGATCCACCTCGTCGACAAGGCGCTCGCGAACAGCTATGCCACGATCGCACCGCCGGACCTCTCCGACCTTCGGATCGAGCGCGGGGCCCTTGCCTTCGGCAACAACGGCTACTCGAAGGAGAATCCGTACAAGCGATTCGACCTCGGGAACGGTCCCGTCTCCCCTCGCGCGCTTCTCGGGCAGGAAGAGACGATCTTCTGGAACACGGGAGACGAACACGACGAGTTGGGACACATCACAGAGGACCCCGGCCTGCGGAACGCGATGATGGAGAAGCGGTTCGCGAAGTTGGACCTGGCCTCCCGCGAGATCCCCGACGACGTGAAGATGGCCTACTTCGGCCCGAAGGACGCCGGCACGGTGATCGTCTCCTGGGGTTCGACGAAAGGGGCCCTGCTCGACGCGCTCGATCGCCTGTGGGCGGAAGGAGCGAAGATCGGCTATCTCCACCTTCGGCTCATCAACCCATTCCCCGTCGACACGGTCCGCAAGTTCCTCGCGAAGGCGAAGCGACGAATCGGCGTCGAGATGAACTTCGGCGCCCAGCTGGCCGGCGTCGTCCGCGAACACACGGGGATCGAGATGACCCATTTCATCCTGAAGTACAACGGCCGCCCGATGTCGAACACGGAGTTGTACGACGCCCTTCGTTCCGTGCTCGGCGGCAAAGCCGAGAAGAGGACGGTGCTGACCCGTGGCGCTTGAACAGGTCATGAAGCCAGCGGACTTTGCGACGGAGGTCCACAACGACTGGTGTCCGGGTTGCGGCGACTTCGGGATCCTCCGGACGATCCAGATGGCCCTCGCCGAGCTTCGGATGGAGCCGCACCGCGTGACGATCGTCTCGGGGATCGGTTGCTCCGCGAAGACGATCCACTACGTGAAGACGTACGGCGTGCACACCCTCCACGGCCGGGCGCTCCCATACGCGACCGGGGTGAAGTTGGCGAACCCGCAGCTGAAGGTGCTCTGCCTCAGCGGCGACGGGGACGGTCTCGGGATCGGCGGTGGTCATTTCGTGAATGCCGGGCGACGGAACCTCGACATGTTGTACGTGATCCATGACAACGGCGTGTACGGCCTCACGAAGGGGCAGGCCGCGCCGACCCTCAAGCTCGGAGTCCAGACGAAGTCCCTCGCGCACCCGAACATCAACGACGCGGTGAATCCGATCTGGCTCGCCCTGGCCGCCGGCGCGACCTGGGTCGGGCGCGGATATTCCTACGACATCAAGCACCTGGTCTCCCTGTTGAAGCAGGGGATCGAACACAAGGGCTACGCGTTCCTCGATGTCCTGCAGCCTTGCCCGACGTACAACGACATCAACACGAAGGAATGGTACGGGGGCGAGGACCGCAAGGAGACGAACAGCGGCCGTCCGCTCCCGCGGGTGTACAAGCTCGAGGACGAAGGGTTTGACCCGGTCGTGCACGAACCGTCCGAGCTCGAGAAGAAGGCGACGCAGGCGCTGGAGAAGGCCCTCGAATGGGGGGATCGCATACCGATCGGGGTGTTCTTCAAGAGCGAACACGTCCCCACGTTCGAGGAACGGATCATGCAACGCGTCCCCACGTACATGGACAACCCGCCGGCCCTGCAGGCGATCGCGGGCCCGAACGGCGAACCGCGGACGGATTTGACCCGGCTCATCCAGCGGATGACGTTCAAGGGCGCGTGAGGGCCACTCGTTTGGCCGGTCGCGGTTCTTCGAGCACGTCCGCCGCGGGCTTCCCCATTTCCCAGATCCGCTCGGACATTTCCGACATCGCATCCGCGATCGCCGGATCGTTCGTCCAAATCGCGATGTCATCGCCGCGGTAGGGCGAGTCGTCGTCCGGGATGGGGTGGCTCATCAGGAACTCCTTCCCATCGACGTTGTGCATGTAGACCGGCATGAGGAAGTCAATGTGGCGGACCTCCGCGTGCTTCAGCAACATGCGGACGTCGTCGCGGTTCTCCGGCGTGAAGCGGAAGGCGTATTTCAATCGCACCCCTTGGGTGGCCTTCTCCACGAGGCTCGGCCGAAAAGCCCCGAGGATGCGGCCCGGACTCCGAGTCGTCCCGATCCCGATCACTTCCCGCGAGGCGATCGCGTACATCCGGAGCAGTCGCTCTCGGACGTTCTTCCGGCCATAGATGGCTTCGAACCGACCGTGGGATTCGGGCTCCCGCTGGGCGTTGACCGCGAATTCCCGCGCCAGGACGTCGAGCCCCGTGTCGATCTGCTTCGCCCGCGATCGGAGGTCGTCGCCGAGGGCTCGGAGGTACGCGTCGAACGAGACCGGCTCGTACCGCAGCGGTGTTTCCGGAAGGATCTGCACCAGGCCTTTCTGGTGGAGCTGCTGCATCGTCGCATAGATCCGCGTCCGAGGGACCTTCGACAAGGGCGAGATCTGGGTCGCCGTCGCGGCCCCGAGATCCAGGAGGGTGAGGTACACGCGAGCCTGGTACTCCGTCAGGCCGTGTTCCATCAGCTTTCGCACGCGTTCCTGATTGATCGGCACGGAGACTTCGAAGACGACGCGCGGGATAAACGTTGTTCCGGGGCGACCGACCGCCGTTCCGAAAAAAGGAAACGCCTCCCGGCGGTTCGCAGAACGACCGAATGGCATCCGCAGAAGAGACTCTCGGACGTGCGCTCGAAGCCGCACTCGGACCGGACAAGGTCCGGACGGACGAGGGCAGTCGACACACCTATTCGACGGATGCGAGCCCGTGCGCGGTGGAACCGCGGGCGGTGGCATTCGCCGCGAGCGAGGCGGACGTCATGGCCGTCCTCCGAGTCTGTCGCGACCTCCAGGTCCCTCTCACCCCGCGCGCCTCGGGGACCTCGCTCTCCGGGGCGGCCATCGGTCCCGGTGTCGTCCTGGACACGACGCGCTTCAACCGGATCATCGGATTCGACCCGATCCGGCCATGCGTCACGGTCCAACCCGGGATTCTCTTGGCCGAACTGAATGCGTATCTGGCGGAGCGAGGCGTTCGGTTCGCTCCCGATCCCGGGAGTCAGGACCTATGTCGCATCGGCGGCATGGTGGGTCACAACGCATCTGGGTATCGGAGCGTGAAGTACGGTCCGACGGAAGATCACGTCCTCTCCATGCGCGTGGCCCTCGTCGACGGGACCTTGCTCGTGGCTCGCGACCTCCGCGTCGACGGTCCGGATTGGAAGGAGGCCGCGAAGCAGGTTCCCTCTTTGGAACGCGTTCGGACTGAGATTGAAGTCCATCGGAAGGCGATCTTGTCGAGCCGCCGTCCCATCCGGAAGCACTCCTGCGGCTACCACCTTGCGACGATCGCGGACTCCCTCTTCCGCGGCATCTTCCCCCTCGCCGCACTCTTCGTCGGCAGCGAAGGCACGCTCGGGATCGTGACGGAGGTCACCCTCCGGGTCCTCCCGATCCCTCTCCGGCGAGTGACCGTGCTATTGTATCTCGACCGCTTCGGAGAACTCGGCCCGCTCGTCGCGGATCTCCTCCCCCTCAAGCCGAGTGCCATGGAGGCCATCGACGGCGCTTCGTTGGACTTGATCGGCCGCGAGGTCCACGGCGTACCTTCCGGCGCCGCGGCCATGCTCCTCGTCGAGTTCGACGAGGGCGATCTCGATGCGATCATTGCTAGAGTGGCGGGCCCGATCTCCGCACGATACCGACTGAGTCGCCCCGCGGAGGTCGCCGAGGATCCGTACGCGCAGGCCGCACTCTGGAAGCTCCGCCGATCTGTATTTCCGACGATCATCCAGCGTCCCGGAACCCGCAGGGCGTGGGGCTTCGTGGAGGATCCGATCGTCCCGCGGGACAGGGTCCCGGAGTTCATCGAGTTTCTCGTCGGCCTGACTCAGCGGCATTCGACCGTCGCCGGGATCTACGGTCACATCGGCGATGGGAACACCCATTACCGGCCGTTGTTCGACCCGACGGACCCGGCCGATTTTGAGAGGATGCGCGCCTTGCGGGAGGAGTTCGATGATGCGGTGCTCGACCGCTTCCATGGCGCTCCGTCCGGCGAGCATGGGATCGGCCGGCTCCGTGCCGAGACGCTCCCGCGGGTGTGGGGACCGGAGGTGTACGAGGTGATGCGTGCGACGAAAAGGGCCCTCGACCCGCAGGACCTCCTGAATCCCGGCGTCCTGTTTTCCGAGGACCCGTGGTGGGCCTCCTGGGGCGGGCTCGAGTCGCGAACGCCGATGTGAGTCGTACGGGCCGAACCTTTAAGCCGACCGGGGAGTACATTTCATCGGGGGAAATCGGTCGGAAACCCGGAGGCGAGACGGTCATGAACATTCTTGGACGAAGGGTTAAGAGCGACCCCGATATTCGAGTCGACCAGGAGCGACCCGCCGCGTGCGGGACGGAGGTCCAGAGCCGATGATCCAGCGGGCGGAACAGTCGAACATCGTCGGCCTCCGTTCGAAGGACTTCGTGAAGTGGGTCGAGGAGAACATCGACGCGCCCATGAAGCGCGGTCCCGGCGGTGCCCTCCTGGACACGCTCAAGGGCGGCCTCGTCGGCGAGTTCTTCAACTGGGCGAAACGAAACTCCACATGGCCCTTGCA
>VBMC01000177.1 GCA_005879015.1 Methanobacteriota archaeon | reverse complement strand
TATGGATTGGCGTGGCCCTCGCTGTGGTAGCAATGGGCTTTGGGTTGTTTTTCTCGAGCCTGTCCAATGGCAACCTCGGGCTGACCCTCGTAATCGTGGGCTTGATGCTCTTGCCATTGAACCCCTGGATCCACCGTCGCACACCGAGAAGACTTGATATCGACACGCACTTCATCCGATTCCTCCGGGGGAACTCCGTGCTAAAGCTCCTGCCCTGGAATCGCGTGGAGAAGATCTACTATGGGCGGATGAAGCGGCGTAGAATGAGAAGGACCTTTCCGGTGGGAACTGGGAACGAGAGGGTGTATATCAGTTTCATTGCGAGCACCGACCTGCAGTCTATTCGCGTGGAGGGTTTCGAGTACGAACTCAAGCCCGATGACATTCAGCGTGTATTGGCTTCAATTTCGGAGCTAACCGAAAAGCATTCGATTCCTGTTGAAGAGAAAGAGCGGCTCGTCTTTAGCTGAGCGACCTGGGCAAACAGAGTGATTGGGCGAACTCAGTCACGTAAGAACTTGCTCGGGTCAGCGGGCTTCCGCCAGGGAGGCGCGGAAATGCTCCGTCAGGTCCTCCGCGATCTTCCGCGTGATGCCTTTCACGACCATGAGGTCCTTCAGGCTCGCCTTGGCGAAGTCTTCCGCGGTCTGGAAGCCGGCGTCGATCAGGGCCTTCGCCCGCGTCTTCCCGATCCCCTTGATCCCCACGAGGTCCTCGAAGATGTCCGGTTGGGCCGTCTTCGCGGCCTCGAGCTCGAGGATCCGCCTCTGGATGCCCTCGTCCCCCGGGCTCCTCTGGAGCGCCTCCGTGTACGCTCGCAAGGCGTCGTCGTCGCGGCCCATTTTCACGAGCACATCGCCCTGCGCCGCCCACGCCTCCTCGTCGTTCGGATAGAGTTGCGTGAGATGGTCGAACGCGTCGAGCGCGTTCTCGAGGTCGCCCTCCGCGAGCAGGATGTTCCCTCGGTTCAGGAGGGCCGAGGCGTTGTTCGGCTGGACGCCGAGGACCAGGTCGAGGCAGTTCACCGCCTCCTGCGGCTTCCCGCTCCTCCGGTAGGCGACCGCCTTGCCGATCAGCGCGTTCACGTTGCTCGGCTCCACCTCCAAGATGTCGTCGAACAGGTTCAGGGCCTGCGGGTAGTTCCCGCTCGCGCTCGCGATGAGCGCGCGGCTCAACAGGCCCGGCACGTCGACGCGGACCTCCTCGATCTTCTGCCGCAGGTTGTCGTCCTTCGGGTCGATGGCCGCGGCTGCTTCGTACGCGGCGAGGGCCTCCGGCCTTCGTCCGAGGTTCGTGAGCGCGTCCCCCTTCATCTCGAGGGCGGACGATTCGTTGGGCCGCAGCCGGAGCAGCTCGCCCACCGCCTCGAGGCACTCGCGCCAGCGGCGTTCGTCGGAGTAGAGTCGGACGAGGGCCCGGAGAGCGGCCGGGTTCTTCGGATCTTTCGTCAGGATCCGTTTGTACGGCTCGATCGCCTCGCCCTTCCGATTGAGCCGGACCAGGCAGGAAGCCCGGCCGTCCAAGGAAACCGCGTGCCCGGGGTCGAGGCGAAGGGCCTCCTCGTAGACCGCGAGGGCCGCGTCGAAAGTGCCAGTCGTCACGAGCGCACCCGCCTTCGCGGCGAGACTCGCGGCGGTCTCGGGCTGCCGGACGACGGGACGAGGAGCGGGTTTCGGCGTCTCGACCCGAGGAGGCGGGGGCGGGACGCGTGTGCGGACGGGCGGCGGAGGAACCTCGACTTCGACGGCGGGCGTGCTCGCCGCCGCGATGTTGAAGATCTCCGGGTCCGCGGCCGGTTGCGGACCGGGATTCGTATCGGGATTGGGAGACTGCACTGTGTCATCGTAGACCCGCTCGCTCTCGTCGACGTCCGTGGCGACGGACAAGCTGCCCGCCTTCGTGCGGTCCCGGATCGGGCGGAGGACAATCCACCAGGCCACTTGCGTCCCTCCATAGAGGAACAGGAGGAAGGGGACCGTGGAGAACAAGGTCGGCACGACGCCTTTCTCGAGCACGAACGTCAGGTAGGTGTCGTTCCCGAGGGTGTTCTGGACCATGAGGGACCAACTCGCGAAACCCTCCCACATCGTTGGCTCGACGTCCAACGTGTCGCGCCCCGGTGCACTGAGGTTCACCTTCGCAAGGCTGACGTTATTCCTGAGAAGGGTGACGAGCGCCTGTCCCTGGGTCACGATGACGGTCGCGTGGGTGACGAAGGAAACGCCGAGCGGGTCGGGGCTCGTGAAGGCTACGGCCTCTTGGTTCCGCGGCCCCAGATGGAGATTCTGCGGTGCGTCCGAGAAGAGCGAGGCGGTGAGGGACGGGGTGACGGCGAGGAGCAGGACCACGGCGAGGCCGATTGCGAAACCGGCCGTGCGGATCGCGCGGGCCATGGAGGACTTCGCCATCAGGTACCGCTGACCGTCTCTTTGTGCATGCCGGATCTCCAGATTCCGCAGGAAGAGCCCAACGATCGCCGTGACGAATCCCATGATCAGAGCGATCTCGATGATCCCGTTCACCGGGAGGAAGAGCGGCTTGATGCTCGCCCCCTGACTCCCCATCCGCACGACGACCAGGAGGACACTGAGAGCGACGATGCCCGCGAAGAGCGCTTTGCGGAGCCGGCGGATTCGCAGGAGACGGTCCGTTCCCTGGAGTCGATCGTAGTACCCCGACATGGGCGACTA
>VBMC01000027.1 GCA_005879015.1 Methanobacteriota archaeon | reverse complement strand
GGTCCGCTCCCAAGGATCTGGGCCGTCGCCCTGGCCGTGTGCGCGGGCGAGAGGTCTTGGTACGTGGCGGTGATCGTATCTCCCTCCCGAACCTGGAGGATTCCGTCCGTGACCGGGGTCCCGAAGGCGGTCCGAATGGAACCCCGCCAGATTTCGTCCGCACCGCCCCTGGTCAAGGTGATGTCCTCCCCCGCGGGCTCGATCCCCGATGCGACATGCACGACGACGGAGGTCGCCGAGGAGTCGTGGACCGCGAGGCGAACCGTGTCCGCCTCCGAATACGCGACGCGATCGAGCGTGACGCGGCCATACGACGCGTCGAGATTGCCCGTTGCGACGAGGGCGAAGGGCTGTGGACCGATCGGGACGTTCGACCCGATCACCTGAACGGTCCAGTCGCCGACCATGGCCGTCCTCCGGATCACGGCCTCCTCCCCATTCGTGCTGTCGAAGGTGCCTCCGGCGAGGGACTCGGCCTGCGCGAACGGCGCGAAATGATTCCCGCGGTACACGGTCCCGTCGGGAGCGGTCACCTTCAGGTCCAGATCGTTCACGAGCGCCTTCGTCGCCCCGAGCGTCCCAGGGAAATCGCTCCAAGTGAGGACGAACTTCACGGGCCCGGGGGTGGCGACATGGAACGTGTAGCTCGGGGCGTCCCCCGTCAACAGGCCGGACGTTCCGTCGACCACCTGGGTGCGGAACGTGTCGCCCGCGGCGGAGAGCGGGAGGACGTTCGAAAGGAGGACTCGGCCGAAACCCTGTTCGTTGTTGGGCCACGTGTCCGATCCGCCGCGAGAAACCGTGCCACTCCCGGTGACCGGCACTCCGGACGCGATCAGGACGGCCCGGATCAGCGCGGCGCTCGGGGTCATCGCGTCGGCCGGGACAGGCCGTCCCGATGGGTACCATCCTTCCATGAAATACTGTCGAACGATGGCGGCGGCGGCCGCGGCGGCGGGCGTCGAGTAGCTGGTGCCCGCCCAGTGATCGTCGGGCCCTCCCCTCCCGCTGAGCGGGTTCCCGTCCGACATGGCGGAGTCACCGTCAAAGATTGTGACCAAGGTCGGCTTGATGCGTCCGTCGGGCGTCGGACCGCGGCCGCTCTGTGGAGCCAAGTCGTTCTGGTTCTGTCCGGGGACGTCCGGGTTGTATGCGCCACCGACAGTCACAATGTCCTTCGCGGTCCCAGGCGTGCCGATGGTCCCCGGGGTACAGGTCGACGCACAGTTGCCCGCCGCGAACACGATCGTCATGTCGGGGTGGGCCCAGACGAACATGTCCACCATCCTCGCCTGCAGATCGTACACGTTCGCGGTCCCGCCCCAACTATCGCTGTGCACGCGGACGGGTGCGAACGGATCGTTATACACGAGTCCGGGTGGCCCGAACAGGTCCGCGTAGTCTTGCGGCAGGTAGTTCAACAGATCTGCGTTCCCATTGCCCATATTGCAATTCGTATCGAGGCCGACGGTCCCGATATCCTGGAAGTAGAGCTTCGCACCACGTGCATTTCCCTCGTTCGGGGAGGTCCCGATCCCGGTGTCGTTTCCCGCGAGCGTCGAGGCCACAGCGGTCCCATGCCCGAACGTGCAATCGCCGAAAGCGGGTCGATGGTTGCTATCCTTGATCGACCAGGGGTCCCATTGGCCACCGCCTCCGGGCCAGGTGAGCTGCCCCGTCTGAACGCCCATGTTCACGTAGCGGATGACCTTGCGGCGGCTGGGATCCGTCGTGTTGAAGAGATCTCCGGAGACGATGGAGCCCGACGATTGACGGGTCGAATTGCCATCGTAGTCGAGGCCGGTGTCGGCCATCCCGACGACCTGACCCGTCCCATCGAGGCCGGCGGACCAGTAGCGATAGTTGCCCGTCGAATTGGACTGGATCACCCAGTCCGTCTCCGCGTTCCAAGTGTGGACCGCCTGGACCGGGTCGATGAACTCGACGATGGGCAAAGCGGCGAGGGAACTCATCAGGCCGGAGGGGATCCGCGCGCGGACCCAGCGGAAGTCTCCGCCTCCGAAGGCGCCGAGGACGCCGGGTCCTGAAGAAGATTGAGACCCAGGCGGGATTCCCTGATGGCCCAACCACGCCTCGACCGTCTCGGGAGATTCTCCGGGAAACACGAGGATCCGCACATCGAGAAGGGAGTCGGTCGGAGCGTCGGGACGGACCTTCCACGAAGGCGCGTAGGGACCGACCCAGTCCACGTAGGACAAGCTCGAACTCCGCTCGAAGGCGCTGGAAGGACCACGAACGACAAACGCATCCTGCGGGAGGTAGCGCAGGATTTGGAGTCCGCGGGCTTCCAAGGCATCTTCCCATTCCGCCTTGATGGGAGCGTGGAAGTGGACGACGCCGATCGTCGCTCCGCGGGGATCGATCGGCCATCCTGTGGCCGGCCGCGGGGCGAGAGTCGCGAGGTCCACGGTGCCACCGAGCAGTTGGAGCGTGGCACTTCCTCCGAGAGGGTCTGCGTAACGGCCCTGTTCCCGCAGGAGTGCAAGGCTCCCTTCTCCGCCGCGGGCCACCGCGAACGCTCCATAGGATTCGAGCAATTCGGCCCCCGCGGTTTGAATCTCCTCCTGAGAGGCGTCCGTCCGGAACGTAACGGTTCGGAGGGCCGGCGGTTGGCCAGATATCGCGGAGCGAGGATTCGCCACAGGAACCTGGACGAGGAGGACAAACGTCAGCGCGATGAATGCCAAAACTCGAAAAAGGCGAAGGACCGTCGGGCAGTGCCTCCTTCAAACGGCGCGGAACAGGGGCCCGCGTCTGAAGCGCGAGATGTGGGCCGGCTCAGATTAGGTTTTTGGCCCAAATCCCGACGTCGAGGAGCTCGGACAGAGAATGCGAATCATTCGGCGATGATCCGGGTCGCCTGAAGGATTCCATTTTGAAACATGAGGGTGAAGTAGTTCGGCGAATGGTTCGTCCCCCGCATCTTCACGCAGCGGATCCGGCGCTGGATGTTCGCGTCGTCGACCCGTTCCATCTTCGCGTGGATGATGCCGTCGCACAGGTATTCCTCCCCGTGCTTCCCGAAGTCCTCGCTGTTCGGCTTCATCTCGGTGATCAAAATCGTCGTGGCGTGGAGGTCGCGAATCCACTCGCAGAGTTGGAACAGATCCTCCCGTGGATTCTCGAAGCGCGCCATGACCTCCAGGACGGGCAACGAGTCGACGACGAGGATCTCGTAGTTCAGGGTGCGCTTCAAGTTCGTGGCGTACATCTTGAAGATCTCGAGCCACGTGCGGTCCGCCATCCCGTCCAGGTTGCGGCGGATCATTCCGAGGTCGACGATGCTCACTTTGCTCTCCACATCGTGCGGGCTGAGGCTCATCTGCTCGAGATGGCGCGATAGGTTGTCGCGTCCTTGCTCGAGGGAGATGTAGGTGCCTGCCTTCCCTTCGCGCAACGCGTTCTGGTAGAGGATGTTGAAGCCGATCGTGGATTTCATCGTCCCTGGCTCTCCCGCGAGGAGGACGATTTGGCCTTCCGGGATGCCGCCTCCGAGCTTCTCGTCGAACCCGTGGATGAACGTGCGGATCCGGTCGTCCTGACCCATACGACGGTTTCCATTGGAAGGTCCGGGTATAACCGTTCCGAGGCGGTTATCACCGCGAGATAGCGTCCCCGCTAGGGAGGGAAAACGAAAAAGAAAGGGGGAGTAATCGCGAACTGAAATGCGAGAGCGCCACTAGGATAAGATGATTTTTGCACTCGATCTGTGAGCAACGCTTCGGCTGGAAACCTTTATTTGTTATCCGGTTTGTTACCAGATGGTCGGGTGGGGGCCCGTTGTTCGTTCCGGAGAGGAATCTCAAGGACCTTGTCGTCTCGTACCTGCGGGTGCAGGAGCGCTCCATCAGCTCGCTCACGAAGCAGCTGAGGCAGGACGGGTATTCGTTCCATCGTCTCTTCGTCACCGGCTATCTCAAGGCCCTCGCGGACGTGGGCATGCTCCGAGAAAAGGACATTCCGCCTGCGAAGGTGTACACGACCTCGGCCCATCGGGAGCCGAACCTCTACGAGCTCGTCGGGTCGCGGTGCCGCGAGGCCGTGAAGGACGAGGCGGATCAGGTGCGCCTCGCGGTCGGAGTCCTGCAGAAATTGTTCCGCCGTCCGATCTTCCTGCGGGAGATTCGCGAGTGCGGATTCTCCGCCGCGGTCGACGTGCCTCAGGCGCCGAGGGAGGAACGGGAGGAAGCGCGTCGAGGCCTCGTGAAACTCGGCCTTCAGCTGCCGACGAACGAGCCCGCGTACGGAGTGCCGGATCGGAGGAGCGAGGTCCGGGACGACATTTTGTACGACCTGATCATCCAGCGCTTCGGAATGGGCGGTATGGTCCTCGAGACGAAGCAGACGAAACTCACGGAGCGTTGAAGGGAGCTAGGCCATCGGGATGGATGCGCAGCCCGACGCCGGGTAACCCGGATGCTTCCTCGGTCCCGCACCCCCACGAGCGTTGGTAGTCCGCGGTGAGGCTGCTCACTTCCGTGCCTGACCCGTTCCCCACGATCGGGACGGGGACCGCCGCTCTCCAGCTGCGTTCCCTGTCGCCTCCAGCCCCGCGGGACAGAACCTCAACGTCGGCATCCGGACCAGCGCCAAGCTGGGAGCACCGCTCCCGACTGTCACCGCCCCATGAGGACGATTTGGGTCTACAAGAGGACGCCCAGCCCTCCGGTCAAGCCTAGCGTCGTTCTCAACATTGGGACCCTATTTAACCCTTCGCGGCCGCTTCGTCCGGGGCAAAATGATTATCCATGACGATCCTAATCCCATCAGTCGGGGGAGAGGGTTGAGGCTAGTCCCATCGCTCTTGTTTGTGCTCGTCGTCGCATCGTTGCTTGCCGTGTCGAATGGGTCCACTGCCGCTTCGGTTGGGCGGACAGCGGGAGTGCATCCCGCGAGTCCTGCGCCGACGACTGTCGCGCCGTTCTATCCGAACGTGAAAATCACGGACGGCTCGTCGCCGTTCGCATGGCAAGTGGAACCCACCATGGTCATCAACGAGACCGGCACCGTTTTCGTGGGATGGAAAGAGACGACGGGCCCGGACGCGGCCGGGGTCCGAGTGGGCTCTTCGTATTCGACGGACCAGGGACTCTCGTGGGCGCCGAACATGCTGATGAACCAGTCCCATCCCTCGAATGTGCAGTGTCAAAATTCCGATCCGTGGATGGCCCTGGCCCCCGATGGGCGGGTCCAGTATGCGTATCTGGAATTCAATTGCAACGACGGGACGAACGGCCTCGACGTGTCGAACACGACGAACGGCCAGGACTGGGGCGCGGTGCACTACAAGCTCGGCGCCGGCGGCCTCACGGACAAGGACTCAATCACGGTCGCACCTTCGGGTCGGATCTACGCGGCCTGGGACGAGGCCAATTTCATGGATGTCACCTGGTCCGATGACGGCGGCTCGACCTGGGCCCCGTTCCACGATCCGGACGACGCCCCCGGAGGGGTGCTCGGCGCCGTGATCAAGACCTCGGCGAACGGGACCGTGTACCTCACTTGGTGGGATTTCGGATCGAACAACATTTTCTTTGATTGGTCGGCGGACGGGAACACGTGGCATGCCGACAAGCGGGTGAACGACGTGTTGGGCTCGGCTCCTGGTCAGGGATCGTGGCAGCTCGCGATACCCGCGATGGCGATTGATCCCGTGACCGGGGCGATCTACATCGCCTGGCCAGACAGTCGGAACGGAGACCAGGACATCTTCATGTCGTCCTCGACCGATGGCGGGATCACCTGGTCCGCGAACCACCGGGTGAACGACGACTCCGGATCCCATTCCCAGTGGATGGTCGACATCGCGGTCGATCATGCGAGCGTCGTCCACGCGGCGTGGGAGGATAACCGGAACGGAGCCTGGAACATCTTCTACTCGAACTCCACGGATGGCGGGGCCACGTGGGCCACGAACCTCCGCGTGTCGTCCCAAGATACGCCCCTGTCCTACGACCGGCCCGGCGACTACTTCGCGATTGAAGCGGGCCTCGATAACACGATCTACGTGGTCTGGACCGACGGGCGGGGCGCCGATTTTGACATTTTCTACGCGAGGAGTCCGGGCTTTCCCACGTCCACGGTCACCGTGACGACGGACCCTGCCGGCTTGCCCGTCACCGTGGACGGCGTGACGTCGAAGGCTCCCGTCGCGACCGCGTGGATCGTCGGATCGTCCCATACTGTGAGCGTCGCATCCCCGATCTCCTTGGGGGCGACCGCCCGCTTGGTGTGGTCCAACTGGAGCGATGGCGGCGCCATTTCCCATTCGATCGTCGTTGGCACGGCCGATGCCACGGTCACCGCCTCTTTCACGAAACAGTATCAAACTCAGGTGTCCCTCAATCCAACCGGGCTCGGGCTCATCGTGTTAGTCGATTCGATGCCGTACACCGCGACAGCCTCATTCTGGTGGGATGACGGCTCCGTTCACCAGGTGGAGGCGCCGACGAACCAGACGGTCTCCACGGACGTGCGGTACGTCTGGTTCTCATGGAGCGATGGAGGATCGGCCGTCCACTCGGTCACGGCGACGGCCGCGCTCGTCCTTACCGCGACGTTCACCGAAGAAGAAGCGATGCGCGTGTCCACGACGCCGTCCGGCACCACGTTCGCAGTGGACGACACGACCTATTCATCGGCGACCACGTTCTGGTTCTCGCGAGACACCTATCACGTCGTTTCCATCGTCACGCCGCAGACCGGCGTTCCTGGGACACGATATCAATTCCAAGGGTGGAGCGACGGCGGCGCCGCAACACATGTCGTCCACTTCACCGGGGCGGTTTCACTCGTGGCGAATTTTTCCGCGGAATACTATTTGAATGTCTCGTCCCTGGTCTCCGGTGCCGGCGGCAGCGGCTGGTACCCGGCGGGCGCGACGGTCACCGCGACGGTGTCGAACCAGTACTATGCGCAGGGTCCGGGTGAGCGGCTTGCATTCCAGGGTTGGTCGGGGAATGCGACCGGCACGCTTCTCACGTCGGATCCGATCCTGATGGACGGCCCGAAGACGGCGGTCGCCCAATATGCGACGCAGTTCTACCTCGATGTGTCGAGCGCTTACGGCGAAGTCGCCAGGGCGGGTTGGTACGACGCGGGCACGAACGCGGTTGCGTCCCTCACCCCTGGCGTGGTTGCCGGCGCGACCGGCACTCGATCGGTCTTCGTGTCTTGGAACGGGGATACGAGCGGGACGGATCCATCCAGCTCACAGTCCATCCTGATGAACGGTCCCCACACGGTGGGCGCGACGTGGCGCACCGAATACGAGCTGCGGATCGACTCCACATACGGCAGCGTCGTGGGCGCGGGCTGGTATCGAGCCGGGTCCTTTGCGACAGCATCCCTGAACGCGAGCGTGATCGGGACGGGCTCGGGTGCACGGGTCGTCTTCAAGGGGTGGACCGGGGACGCGGCAGGCAACGCCGCGTACGGTTCGAGTCCGATCCTCATGTCAGGGCCCAGGACCGCGCAAGCGCAGTGGTCGAAGGAGTATCTCCTCCAGATCGTTTCGGATATCGGCACGATCAGCGGGACCGGATGGTATGGGGAAGGCGCGTCCGTGGAGCTCCACGCCTCGACGGAGGCCACCTCCGCGGGCCAGACGTACCATTTCTCCGGATGGTCGGGCGGAGTCACATCCGCGCACACGAGCGTGACCGTCACGATGACGGGACCGATGACCGTCCGAGCGAACTGGACGACGACGGCGGTCCTCGGCGGACTGTCCGGCACCGCGATCGGGCTAGTCCTTCTCGTGATCGGGATCGCCCTCGTAATCGGGCTCCTCGTCGCGAGAGGGCGCCGGCGCCGGGTGTGATGCCTCAGGGGATCCCTTCCGGCGCCTCTCCTTCGTCTTCGTGTACCGACCGTACGTCGAGAAGATCAGGAGTCCGCCGACGAAGAACGCGCCCGCGGAACAGATGAGGCGCCAAGGCTCGAGGTCGCCGCTGAGCACGTTGCCCGTCAGGGTCGCGGTGAAGTAGAAACTGAGCGAGGTGACGATGATGAAAAGACCGATCGTCATCGGCGCCCACACGCCGAGGACGGAACGGACGCGTTCCAGATTCATCGGCTCATCAGACGGATGATGGCCTCGGCCGGTTCGCCGCCCGCGTCCTCGAGGGCCTTGCGGGCCTCTTCCTCGGAGACCCCGGCCTTCTCTGCGACGAGCTTCACGTCTTCGTCCGGGATCGTGAGGGCGGTCGCCCCTTCGGCTTTCTTCGCGCCAGCCCGGTCCCGCACGATCGGTTCCCCGACGACGGTCCAGATCTTTTGGCCTTGGGCGGTCATCGCCGTCACGTTCGGGTCGCGGATCACGTACTCCTTCGTCGCGGTGCGGATGATCACTTCCTCGACATCATCTAATTGTTCCTGTTCGATGCCGAGGCGTTTCATCGCCTGCCGCATCTGCCTCGGATTCGCGCGTCCGCCCGGGATCATCGCATCACATGCGACGGATGGATGGGAATCGGATAAAGTTTCTGCGCTTCCTGCGCCGACCGTCATACGTTTAAATAGCTCTCGCCTCATGGAATTGCCGTGCGCGTCGCGGTCGTGTTCAAGGACCGATGTCAGCCGAAGCGCTGTCATCTCGAGTGCATTGCGTTCTGCCCTCCCCAGCGCACGGGCACCGAGGTCATCTGGATCGATCCGGAGACCACGAAGGCGGTGATTAGCGAGGAAACATGCATCAGCTGCGGGATCTGTATTCGAAAATGTCCATTCGATGCGATCCGGATCATCGGCCTTCCGGAAGCCCTCAAGGAAGACCTCGTCCACCAGTACGGGAAGAACGCCTTCCGGCTATTCCGCATCCCGGTCCCGAAGAAAGGTGAAGTGATCGGCCTACTCGGTCCGAACGGAATCGGCAAGACCACATGCGTGAGCATGCTGAGCGGCGAGATCGCGCCGAACCTCGGTCATTATCGTCGGAAGAAGCCGCACTGGGACGATGTGCTCGAATACTTCGCAGGGACCGAGGTCCACGGCTATCTCGAGAAGATCGCGAACAAGGAACTGACGACCGCGATCAAGCCGCAGTACGTGGACAAACTGAGCAAGATCTATTCGGGGAAAGTTCGGGACCTCCTTCGCAAGACCGACCGCCAGGGAAAGCTCGACGAACTGACTGCCTCCTTGGAACTCGGGTCGTTCCTCGATCGCGACATCGCGCAGCTGTCCGGAGGCGAACTCCAGCGTCTTGCGATCGCCGCGACGATGCTCAAGGACGCGGATGTGTACTTCTTCGACGAGCCGTCGTCCTACTTGGACATCTATCAGCGGCTGCAGGTCGCGAAGGTGATCCAGTCCCTCTCCAAGGAGAAGTACGTCGTCGTGGTGGAACACGACCTCGCCGTGTTAGATTTCCTCGCGGACACCGTCTTTCTGATGTACGGCGAGGAGGGTGCTTACGGGATCATCGCGCAACCACGCCCGGTACGGACGGCGGTCAACGTGTATCTCGGCGGATATCTGAAGGAGGAGAACATCCGGTTCCGGGATCGGGAGATACGATTTGATGTCCGACCGCCCAGGGCGGCGTGGACCGCTGACGTCCTGCTCGCCTTCGACGAGCTCACGAAACGGTACGAGGGCTTCGAGCTCGTGGTCCGTCCCGGTCGTCTCCGCAAGGGCGAAGTCGTCGGCGTCGTCGGGCCGAACGCAACGGGGAAGACCACGTTCGTGAAGATGCTCGCCGGGCAGGAGACCCCGACGACCGGAGCCGTCCAAGGAAAATGGCAGGTGTCGTACAAGCCTCAGTATCTCGAAGCGGTCTACGAGGGGACCGTCGGCGACTTACTTCGTGGAGCGGTGGGCAAGAAAGCGGACACCGGATACTTCGAGACGGAAATCCTCCAGCCGCTGAAAGTGAAGGGCATGCTGGAGCGCGACGTTTCGACCCTTTCCGGTGGCGAACTGCAACGCGTGGCGATCGCCCTCTGCCTCGGTCGCGATGCGGACATTTACTTGCTTGACGAGCCATCGGCCTATCTGGACTCGAATCAACGCATGGAGGCGGCGCGGACGATCCGCCGGGTCATGGAGAAGGAGTCCCGGACGGGTTTGATCGTCGACCACGACGTGTATTTCCTGGACATGGTCTCCGACAGCCTCATGGTGTTCTCCGGTGAACCGGGCCGCCGTGGCGTCGGCGAGGGACCGTTCCCAATGCGCGATGGGATGAATCG
>VBMC01000176.1 GCA_005879015.1 Methanobacteriota archaeon | reverse complement strand
GACCGCGAGACCGAACGAGGTCAATGTGATACAGTCGCGGTGAGAGCCGCGACAAGCACCGCCACCAACGCGAGGCCGGCGAGCGGAATCAAGGCGAGCCAGCGAGGCTCATATCGAAGATGCATATAGTATGCGACGACGAGGCTCGCTTTGATCGTCGACATGATCACGAGAAGGACGATTCGGAAGGTATGCTCGAGGACGGGGAAGTAACCGGGCGTCGTGATCGCGAGTTCGAGTGCGGTCACCACCGCGAGAGTCACGAAAACCGGGATGTACGGTCGACGCCGAAGGGTCTCGCCGATCGCAGGGGCCTGTGTTGCTACGGCCGTTTCTGCCATCTGTCGTCACCTCAGACCAGATAGACGATCGTGAAGAGGAAGATCCATACGACGTCGACAAAGTGCCAATAGAGGCCCACGAGTTCGATGGCCTCGTGATTCTCCTTCGTGAATCCGCCTTTGAACGCCTTCCTCGTGACGTACGCCAGGGCGAGGACGCCCGCGGTCACGTGGGATCCATGGACGCCGGTCTGGGCGTAGAACGTCGGACCATAGAGCGGGTTGACCGCGGACCCAAGGGGCGCGTGGGTGAAGGTGAGGCCCTCCCCGAAATACAGGTGCTGGTACTCGAAGGCCTGGATGCTCAGGAACGTGATTCCGAGGAGAAGCGTCGCGAGGAGGTAGAACCGGTGCTTCACTTTGTCGTCGCGCTCGATCGCTGAGAGCGCCTCGACCATCGTCAGGCTGCTGCAGATGAGAATGAACGTATTCAACCCGGTCAAGGGCACGTTCAGGATCTGGCCCGGGGTCGCCCACGGACCTTGGAACGTGGCCAAGCCCGGCGTCCCGGTCCTCAGGCGCAAGGTGAAGGACGAGCCGATGATCGCCGAGAAGAACATGATTTCCGTCGCGAGGAACAACCAGGTGCCCAGCTTCCGGGCGCTGACCCGCGGGAACCGGGATTCGACCGATGTCGCGAGCCCGTAAAAGGCGCTCGACGGCTCCTGCATGTCCTGATGGATCCATCCGCCGGCACCGCCGCCGAAGATCACTACGCCAACGAGGAGCATCGGGACGCTTGCGGACACGATGCCGACATAACCGACGCCCATGCCGACCGCGATGATGACGGGCCAGGGGCTCCCGTGGTGTTCCTCTTCTTCCCCGGCGGGCTCCGGATGCGCCATCCGCCTCGTTCCGCCGTCGTGGATAAGCCGGGCCGCTATAACATCTTCGGTTTCCCATCCGAATCAGAGTTCAGTTCGGACGGAACACCCATGGATCATGGGCGAGGCTCAGGAACAAGTCGCGGGATTTCGACCACTCGATGAGCCAGTTCGGGACGGGAATTCGAGGCCCCTCGGGACGAAATCGCATGGGAAATGCGTTCTTCGCGAGGGGGATAAAAGCATCGACGTTCGTGCTGATTCCAATTCCCAGGAGATAGAACGCACCGTCCGTCGGAACGGATCGGGACAACGGCGTTCCGCCGATGCTCGTCATCGGGGCGACGGCCGCGATTCCGAACACTGGTTGGTATGCACCGACGAAACGGCTTATAGTCGAGGCTCGAATGGAGGAGTCGTCCTGGATTTCGATGCCCGATGTTCGAAGAATGAAGACAAAGCTCGTCCTCATGGGCGAGGGCGGAGTCGGCAAGACGTCGCTCGTCCGGCGGTTCGTCCTCAACGAGTATCAAGATGTATACCTGCATACCGTGGGAACCCGGGTGAACAAGATCGAACTGACGATCCCCCACGGGGCGGACACGGAAGTCCAGATGGACATGGCGATCTTCGACATCATGGGTCAGAAGGGATTCCGCGATCTCGTCCGGGAAACGTATTACCACGGGGCGCAGGCCCTCATGGCGGTTTGCGATCTTACCCAAAAGGACAGCCTCTCCGCCCTGGACGACTGGATTCCCCGGGCCCTCGAGATCACGGGGGATGTACCCTTGTATCTGGTGGTGAACAAGAAGGACTTGGAAGCCCAGAGAGCCATCTCGGACGAGGAGATTCGTCAGGCCGCGGAAACCTTCGCCGCACCATACGTCTTGACATCGGCTCTGACGGGCGAGTTCGTCGAGGACGCGTTCAATGCCCTCGCCATCGAAATGGTCACTCGGGCGTTTCGTCAAGAGGACACGCGAGCGGCGGAGCGCGGCTTGCGTCAGAAGGCCCTCGTCCTTCTGGACAAACGCGGTTCGGTCGGGTTGAAGAAACACCAGTTCTTCGAGATCCTGCGCGGCGTGAAGGTCGACGAGCTCCAGGCGGAGCTCGATCGCCTCGAGCGGGAGGGTTTGGTGACGATCCTCTGGTACGGCGCGTCCGATTTTGCCGTGACGATCACCCCGCGCGGCGCGAAAGCGGTGAAGCAGTCCGCCGCATGGGAGGAGTGATTCGACGAAGAAGGGGACCGGGCCACGAAGAAGGTGCAGCTGGAGCGAATT
>VBMC01000175.1 GCA_005879015.1 Methanobacteriota archaeon | reverse complement strand
GGAGACTCGGTTCGGGGACGCGTATCGGGCCTACAAGGCCGCCGTCCCGCGGTGGATCCCGCGGCCGCGGAAACCTCAGAGCTGAACCGACACGCTCGCGGTGGCATTCGGGCCGGGCGTCGTGGATCGAAGTGCTTCGAGGTGCACGACCTGAACGGGGGTGCCCGCGAGCTGCTGCACGAGGCCCTCCACGTGTCCCTCGCCGACCACTGCGACGACATCGCCCTTCGACTCCGCCAGTTGACGGATCGTACGGCCCATGGAGGCATCCCGTTCGTCGATCAGGATCCGCTTCGCGGTCGGCAACTCCCGCGCGAATTCCTGGAGGAAGGCCGGCTCGTTCTGGTAGAAGCGTTGCAGTTCGGCCTCGACCTTCTCCTTGCGGGTGAAGAGGCCGCCGACGGCGGAGACGAGGAGCCGCACCCGTTCCGTGAGGGACATGTCCCGCCACACACGCTGGAGGATCGCCCGAGAGTCCTGGTCGATGAGGGCGATCTCGCTTCCGATCTCCTGCGCAGCCTGCGCCGCGGCGACCATCTCGTCGCCGACCTCGACGCCGTACTGGCGGGCGATCCGGATCTGGAACTGCGCGAGGAGGGCGAGGGGGGAGATGCCGCGGGCCCGCGGGGTCCGGCTCATCAGAGTATGGTACCGAATCGGATCCAGTTCGAGCGCGACGACCTTCGGACGGCGAGTGAGGATTTCGGATCGGATCGATCGGCCGATGTCGAAAACGTGCCCGACGCCCAGGAGCGTGATCATTTCATCAACTCAAAGGACGGCGACGCTTAACCCTTTCCTCGGCCGAACGGGAGTCATCGCGAGATGCGTTCGCGCACAACCCGTCCGTACATCCGGACGATTTCGTCCGCGCGGACGCGGCCCTGCCGCAGCGTCCGCCGTTCCGTGCGGATGTGGTGGACGACGGCCCGGTCCCTTCCGAGGTCCACGATCTCGCCGATCTCGAATTCCTCGTCGGCCGCGGCCACTACTTCGTGGGGAACGGTCCGATTTCCCTTGTTCACGGAGAACTTCACCCGCACTTGGTCGATCCGCTTCGCCCAGACGGTGTCGATCGTCTTCGCCTTCTCGCCATGGACACGGCGGCCTTTTGATTCGATTGCCGTGACCGAAATCCGAGTGTCGCCCAGGTCGAGCTCTTCTCCCACGGTCACATCCTCGTCCGGTGAGAACTCGAGGGAGGTCTTCTCGGAGCGATCGAGCCAAGACACGACCAAGGGCACGGAAATCGGTTTCGGCTCGCGCGTGACCACGTTGGAGATGGCGTCGCACTTCGAACATCGAACGACGCCCTCGAAGACGATTTCGTCCTTCCCGCCGATCTTGCCTCGGAGGACGCGGTGCGGCACGACCTCGCCGCACTGGGGACATTTTAGGACGAGGGCGCTTGGCGCAACCATCGTCGACGTCAACGTCGTGGACGGCCAAAGGATTTGCGGTTCGGGGCCACCTACCAGTCCGCAGTGCGTCGGGCGGACAGGGGGAGCGGATTGCCATCGCTCGGGCACCCCCTTTACTTCAAGGCATTTTCGAGAACGTCGCGGCGCTTCTTGATTCCAATGACGAAACGCTTATGGTTCCGGTGCATGGCTGGTGAGGATGTTGCGCGACCTCATTGGGGTGCCTTCGGAGACTGAAGCGGAGGCATTGTTGAAGGAAAACAATGAATTACTCAAGCAGTTGATCGTCGAAGTAAGAAAAGTCCTGAGAGAAATGGAGACGATGAATGAAATGACCCGGAAAAGGCTGCCCTACAAATGGGTCCCGGGCGAATCAAGTCAGGATGACAAGAACGTGTGATTCTGGCGCCATGCGCCCGTGTGTTTTGTAAAAGAGCTGGAACCGAGGGCAATCTCCGGTGGATCCTCTCTGAAGTCGGAGCGGTGCTCCTCGGCCGCGATGATCACCTCAGTTGGCGCGAAAGGATCAGCGAGATTGCGCTCACACGAATTTGTCTAGAATCCGGGCGATCTTCTCCGCCGCATGGCCATCCCCGAACGACTTCGATTTCGTCCCCTCGGGGTTGAACTTCTCGATCGCGTGGAGGATCTCGTCCGTCTCCGTCCCGACGAGGGCGTTCCAGCCGTCCTCCAGGGTCTCGATCCACTCCGTCTCGTCGCGCAAGGTGACGCACGGCACGCCGAAGAAATAGGCCTCCTTCTGGACCCCGCCGCTGTCCGTGACGACCTTCGAGGATCCCATCAGAAGCGCGATGAAGTCCAGGTAATCGACCGGCTCGATCGCCTTCACCTTCGCTTGCAGGCGGTCCCACAGGTCGAACGCGACGAGGTTCTTGCGGGTCCGCGGGTGGACCGGGAACACGACGGGCCTCCCGGCGTGGACGAGGGCTTCGACGATCGCGGACAGCGCCTCCCGGTCGTCCACGTTCTGCGGGCGGTGGAGGGTGACGAGGAGGTACTCCCCTCGGGTCAGTCCGAGGCGCGACAGGATGTCCCGCGAGCGGGCGGCCTGCGCGCTCTGCAAGGC
>VBMC01000186.1 GCA_005879015.1 Methanobacteriota archaeon | reverse complement strand
TCGCCCTTGAGCCGAACCACTCCGGCGCTCTCTATGCGAAGGCGCATGCGTTCCTTCAAACGAACCGGAAGGACGAGGCCGTTGCCGCCCTCGACGCCTTCTTGGCGGTCGAGCCGGCTTCCTACGACGGCCTGGAGACGAAACGGCAACTCCTCCTCGGTGCCGAACGTTGGCCCGAGCTCGTCGCGACGTGCGACGCGATCCTCGCGATCCAGCCGCATCACGCGCGGGCGTTGAAGGACAAAGGCCGCGCGTTGCTCGCCCTCGGGAAGGCGGAAGAGGCCTACGCGAGCTTCGACCGCCTGCGGGTCGTTGCGCCGGACGACCTGGACGCCCTCCGAGGCCAGCGGGACGCCCTCGCTCATTCGAAGAGCCCGAAGGTCCTCCTCCGGGCGTGCGACGCGATCCTGCAAAAGGACCCAACGGACCGATCGACATGGACCGCGAAAGGGGCCGCCCACGAAGCGCTCGGACAGCGGGACGAGGCCCTCGCCGCGTACGATACGGTCCTCAAGCTCGATCCCCACGACGCCGGAGCGTCCGCTCGGAAGGCCGGCCTGCTGCTCGCCCTCGGCCGTCATGAGGATGCCGTGAAGGCCTTCGACGTCGCCCTCGAGGCGGATCCGGCCTCGGCGTCCCTCTGGCTCGACAAGGCCCGCGGCCAATACCGGATGAGTGCCTTTGCCGAGGCCGTCGACTCCCTCGAGAGGACGACCCGGTATGCGCCCGAGGATCCGAAGGGCTGGTACCTCCTGGGACTTTCCCTCCAGGGACTTGGTCGTCACGAGCAAGCCGTCGGCGCGTTCGACCGGACGCTCGCTCTGGAACCGAAGAAGGCGAAGGTCTACGTCGGAAAGGGGACCTCCCTCCAATCGCTCAAGCGGTACGAGGAAGCCGCGAACGCCTATGGCCAAGCCGCCGTCCTGGACCCGACCGCCTCCGGGGCGCTCCTGAACCAGGGCGCATGCCTCCTGGAGCTCCACCGGTATGAGGAGGCGGTCCCCGTCTTCGAAACCGCGCTCATCGCGGATCCGAAGGAACGAACCGCACTCCGCAGTCTGAGCATCGCGTTCGAGGCCCTCGGCCGGACGAAGGAATCCCTCGAGGTCTGCGTCCGGCTCACGACGGCGGACGGCAAGGATCCGGAGGCATGGGCGCGCCGGGCCCGACTGGCGAACGCGGTCGGAGAAGGCAAGGAGGCACTGGCGGCGATCACGAAGGCAACCTCCCTCGCGCCGGATCGGTCCGACCTCATCCGGATTCGGCGGGACCTCCTGGCCCTCCAGGGGTCCTACAAAGCCGCGGCGGAGGCGGGTGAGCGGCTCCTCCAGCTCGACGGCCGGGATACGGACGCGCTGCGCGAGATGGCGGTCGCCCTCGAACGGCTGGGCAAAGCGGACGCGGCGATCGAGGCGCTTGACCGGGCGGCCCGCGTGGACCCCATGGACCGCGCGACATGGAATGCGAAGGGGGCTCTCTTCTCCCGATTGGCTCGCCCTAGGGAGGCGCTCGAGGCCTTCGATCGCACGTTGAGCCTGAACCTCGGAGACCGGGTCGCGCTCGCTGCGAAAGGACACATCCTCTTGGAGGTCGGCCGGATTCCGGAGGCTCTGAAGGTCTTCGAGGACGGCCTCATCCTGGAACACGACAACCTCGATTTCCTCGGTGGCAAGGCGACCTGCCTCGCATACGAATCCCATTTCGACGATGCCCTCTCCCTCCTCGCGGTCGTCTTCCAAAAGGACCCGAACTACTACGGAGCCCACCGCACGAAGGGCCTGTGTCTCCTGCGGACGGATCACGCGGCGGAAGCGATTCCCTGTTTCGAGTTCGCCCTGAAGGCGAACCCGAACGACGGGGTGGCCCTCACCTGGACCGGCGAGGCGTACGCCGCTCTAGGGAAGACGGACGAGGCGCTGAAAGCCTTCGACGCGGCCGTGGAGGCGTCTCCGGAGTCCGTCGACGCATGGCGAGGCAAAGGCCTCCTGCACCTGAAACTCGAGCAGTTCCCCGCCGCGGCCGACGCGCTCGGCCATGCGACGGAGATTCGGCCGATCGACAAAGGTCTCTGGTACACGCGAGGAATTGCGGAAGATCGCGCGGGACGTTTCGACGCCGCCGTGGAGGCGTACGACGGCGCCCTGCGGATCGACGCGCGGGACAAGTCCACGTGGACGAGCAAAGGTCTCTCCCTCCTCCGGCTGAAACGGTTTGAGGAGGCGGTCAAATGCTTCGACGCGGCCCTCGCATTGGATCCCGCCTTCGAGGCGGCCCAGAACGGACGGGCGACCGCGGAGGAGCGCCTCCACGTCTCGAAGATCGAGAACTTCGCCGAGGCCGTGGTCCGGTTCGAGAAGCATCTCTCCCGGCCCGCGACGCGGGACGAGGTGTTCCGGTACTGCTCCGTCCCGCTCGAGTCCCTCGACGAGGTGATCAAGTACGTGAACGAACCGGTGCCCCTCGCCCCGGACCGGGTCGAGGCGGACGAGCTCCGGAAGTACGAGGCGGTCGGTGCCGCGGTCCTGCAACATGTCGAGAACGAGCGGACCCTGGAGTCGCTGCGCCTCACGGACGTCAGCACGGTCCTGCCCCACGTCGACTTGGAGGAGGCGCGGACGATCTGGGGATACATCGACTGGGTTCGCGACGCACCGCTCGAGCCGACGCCGGAGTGGCACAACGACGATCTCATCCGGCAGGCGATGGACCTGCCCAAGGAGGAATGGAACCTCGTCGACCTCGCGCGCGAGCTCCACCTGGGACCGTTCGAGGCGAAGAAGCTGGAGGTCTCATTGAGGATCTTCGAGGGCGGCGGCTACAAGATCACGACGAAGGCCGGACCCGAGCCGAGGGCGAAGAAACCGAAGGCCGAAGCCCACGTCGTTCCCTCGAGGAAGGAGCGGACGGAGGACGACGAGGACACAGGTCACGAGGAGGCCGAATCCCGAAGACCGACACCTCCAAAGGCCTCCGCAAAACCGGCCGATTC
>VBMC01000185.1 GCA_005879015.1 Methanobacteriota archaeon | reverse complement strand
GTCGGCCATCATGGCAATATACACCATGATTTTCATCTCGATTCTGGCCCTGGTGATCCTCTTCAGAGACCAGCAGATGCAGAAAAAGAGTTGGCCTTGACGATGGCGAACTGACCCATTGCCCTCTGCCCTCTCGACTCAAAGATTCGTGCTCGTGCAATCGCACCTTCACACAGAAATAGGAACGGCGCCCGCCCTCGCGGACGGGCAGTCCCTTACCGTCGAACGCCCCGGTCGGGATCCGAACCCGTGCGGAGTCGCTCTATACCTGTGAAACCCGCGTCAATGGAGGTGTAGTTTGCCAGAACTCAAGGCTCGCGCCCACCGATGTCCTGTCCCAGCACGAGGGCCGGAAAACCGGCTCTCACCTTCCCCTTTTCAGTATTGGTTCAGATCCGGTTCGAGTCCAGTCCAGGCGCTTTCTTCACCGTCGGGACCGGGCGCTGCACCGGAGCAAGCAGCGTTCCGAGTCCGTAACTCGACTCCGTGCCTATCTTCCCTTCCAGGACCGAGCAAAACTCAATCCTACGAGAGGGTTTGTAAACTTACGGGGGGATGCTCTCGGCGGGGAACCAAGTCGTTTCCAAAGCGGCGACGCGACGGGTTACACTCGCTCTCATTTGACTTGCCTCGGTATGCTCATGACGGGGAGTAGCCACACGTGAGGTCACTCCCAGCATTCCCCAAATCTCGACGAAGCTGACCAGGGACGGAACTCGTCCCATCGCGTCCAGTCAAACAGGCTTTGGGTGGGCGATGACGCGTTATTCGGTTCCTTCCCTGCCCCCACCCACTCGCGCCAAGACTCGCATCGCGAGGAGGGTCGCCCACCTGCTCGGCACGCCGGGAGGCTCGACCTCGATCCGGCGAACCTTCGCGAGGAACTCCTCGATCACGGGTTTGTACGGCGGATCACCCTCGGGGTCAACATCCGGGTGCGTGATATCAAGCGCCCAGCGGCCGTCGGGACCGCGCTTCGAACGAAGGAGTTCGAGCGCAGGTGCCAAGCGCTCGTCGCCCGTGGCTCCCAGTGTTGTGACGAGGTCCAAGCCGACGAGGAAGTCGTAGTAGTAGTGGTGCGGAAAGTGGATCCTGCGCCAGGGCGTATACGGATCGTCGAGCCCTAGCCGGCGTTTCAGGAAGAACTCGACGCCGCGTTCGACCGCTTCACGGGGCCGTCGGCGGGGCGGGAGAGCCGCGAACGCCGCGAGCGGTTCCCAGGAGTCGGGCGTCCCCCCGGACGGGTCCTCGGGAAAGCAGTTCCAGCCTCCATCGGGGCGTTGGGCCGAGACCAGCCACTCGATTGCCCGCGCGACGCGCGGATCGTCCAGCCGTCCGAAGGCGACCGCGGCTCGCACGAGGTTCCCGGTCACGCAGAGATGACTGCCCTTGCGATGTCCGAAACCGCCGTCCGGCTCCCGGAAGGTATCGAGGCACGCTTCGAGAGTCGCGTGGATTCGAGGGTCGGTTCCAGGTGCGCCCATCTCTGAGAGCGCCAGAAGACGGTGGTAGGGCGCGGCGTACTTGGGCTCCCACAGGGCCGCACGGTCGCGATGTGCCGCGAGACCGTCGAGTACGTCCGCCACGCAGCCGCGCTCCAAGGACGCCGAACGGGCGGCTCGGACCTCGGGATCGTCGGGTGAACGTCCGCGGAGGGCGACAAGGGCCTGAGCACGAACCGATGGTTCGACGTCGTCTAGGACCCAAACCCGTGCGTCCATCGCGATCTCAGTCTGTGCTGCTCGTTGTCGCCGGGGGGCGAGGCCATGCTGGAGTGGACCTGAACCCTGGGCGCGCCTAAAGGCTTTGGGTGAGCAAATTCGCCAACCCATCAAAGCGGACCGTGCTCCCTTCGCCCCCTCGGTCCCTTCCGTGCCCGGTCGGGAGACCCAGCGGGCCTCCTTCTTCTTTGACGCTTCACGGTCAGAGCACCCAGATCAGCTAGAGGCGCAATCGGCCGCTAGCGACGATCGCGGGAGCGATGAACACGATGGCAAGGGCCATCCAGAAC
>VBMC01000184.1 GCA_005879015.1 Methanobacteriota archaeon | reverse complement strand
GGTCGCCGAGCCCTTCGGAATCGACGCCTCGAAGGTGAGCCGGAGGCGCTGGGCCTCCTTGAGGTGGTCGATCTTGATGGCAGGGACCGTGCGCCCGCCCGGCAATCGGAGGGCCGCCTGCGTGACCTCCAACTGCGACGCATTCAGCTCGATAGTCTTCACCGACCTGAGGACCCGGATCGCGACGGACTCTTCCCCCTGGAATGTGAATCGGGTGAGGTCGGGTCGCAATTCGATCGTGTATTTCTCCGGCCGGACGGTGTTCGGCAAACGGTGGTCCGTTTCCTTCGACATGTTGGACGGCCTCGGTTTCAAGGCTGGCTAGGCGAGGACCCAATATGTAGTTAACCGTAATCGGTCCGCGCGATTCGCCCGCCCCCGCGATGATTTGGGTCTCCACCTCGAAACTGACCGTTCCCTGCCTGGGAGCGAGAACTCCGACCGGGTGCAGAGGCCTTATCCTGTACGACGGAATTCGAGTCGCGTTGGATGACGACCGGGCCGCGGAAATCGCGGCGACGTTCGAGCGAATCAGGCGCCCGCTCCAGTGGCCCATGGAGAATTTCCGTCGGCAACGCATCTCGAACCGGCGGTTCGTCGGGTTCCGGTTCTCTCGCGTTCGCCGGGCCGCCCGCGCAGGCTTTGCCTTCGGTTTCGCCTTGAGCGAGGACTCCCTCCCCGCGATTCGCGAGCCGCCGGAGGTCGTCGCCTATGCCTTCGTCGAACCGGAGGGTTGCGCGCTCTATCGGACCTTGGCCGAAGGGCGAGCGTGTGCGGTTCGACGTCTGACAGCCTCGAGCGGGCAGATGGGCTTTCCGTTCGAGTCGCATTCGGACGGGCCGATCGTCGCGGTGCGCCACCGATCCTTGCGGCGCGTGCCGAAGGAGATCTTCGTCCTGGTCGCGTCCGACTTCCTCATGCTCTCCTACAACCCGCTGCGTGCGGCGGGATTCCTGGAACGGGTCACGAAGGCGACGACGAAACCGGGCTGACCGTCAGGCGCCGAGTTCGAGGGCGAGGGTCGCTGGCACATGCGGCCGGTCCACGACCTCGAAGACCTTCGTCCAGTTGTCGGCCAGGTCCCGCGCGCACCGCAGGACCCCGAGGTCCACCAACGTGGCAAGCCGTCGTCGGGTGCGGGACCCGGGCCATCGGAATCGGACCGCCATGAACTCCACGATCGCGCGCTCCCTCGCCTTGACGTTCACGAAGTGCACCTGGATCGTCGTCGCCACGAGGGCGAGGTCCTCTCGTTCTCCCGGCTCCTCGACCTCGCCGAGGATCGTCCACAGCCCTTTCAGCCGCGCCATGCGACCGGACCGGAACCGGAGCGCCTTTCCCTTGCGCATGCACGTAGCGTACCCCAGCGGGTCGCAACAAGACTTTAATTCGCGAGGGCGGATACATCGGCGATGGCGGTGGACACGGAGCTCGTCCCGATCGAGAACCCGAGCGCCCTGAATGTGATCCTCGGCCAGACCCACTTCATCAAGACCGCGGAGGACGTCCACGAAGCCCTCGTCGGTGCCGTTCCAGGCATCCATTTCGGCGTCGCGTTCTGCGAGGCGTCGGGGCCCTGCCTGGTCCGGGTCGAGGGCAACGCGGAGGACCTGAAATCCCTCGCGGCCAAGAACGCCCTCGCCGTCGGAGCGGGGCATTTCTTCATCGTGTTCCTGCGGGATGCCTTCCCGATCAACGTGCTGCGGGCCCTGAGGGATGTGCCCGAGGTCGTGACGATCTTCGCGGCGACCGCGAATCCCGTGGACGTCGTGGTGGCCAAGACCCCCCGCGGTCGGGGCGTCCTTGGCGTCGTGGACGGCGAGCGGACGAAGGGCGTCGAGGGAACGAAGGAACGGGAGGATCGGATTGCGTTCCTCCGGAAGATCGGGTACAAGCTGGGCTGACATGTGCCGCATGCTCGGGATCGTCAGCCGCAAACCGGCACCCGTGGACACGCTCCTGGCGTTCCGCCAGCTCGCCGACACGGGCCGGAACTTCCGGGATTTCGGATGCCCGCAACCGAATCCGAAGGCGGGCCATCCGGACGGCTGGGGGATCGCATGCATCGGCGCGGAAGGCGAGTTCTACGTCCGGGGTCCGGGCAAGGCCACGGCCGACCCCCGGTATGAGGAGTTCGTGCGGCGGCTCGCCCGCATCTGCAGCCCTCCCCTCCTGCTCGTCGCCCACCTGCGGTACGCGTCCAAGAAGGACACGATCCAGGAGCAGTACTCCCACCCGTTCCGCCGCGAGGTCGACGGCCGCGTGACGTTCTTCGCGCACAACGGCGAGATCGAAGGGTTCGGACTCCGCGAAGGCAAGATCGACACGCAGTTCATCTACGACCGGTTCCTCGATTCCCTGGGGACGGAGGCCCGGCCCCTCCCCGAATTCAAGCAGGCGGTCGCGAAGGCAAAGGCGGCGATCGACACGGAGTTCCCGCGGAAGGTCGAATCGTACACGTTCCTCATGCTCGACGGGAACCGCCTGATCGCCCATCGGGACGCCCGGACGTGCGTCCCGTACTACACGCTCCACGAGACCGCGACCGAGGACATGCGGCTTGTCTGCTCGGAAGTCCTCCCGACCCTCCCGGGGCGATGGCGCATGCTCCGGAACGGGGAGTTTTTCGAGGTCCCCTCGTGAGGGCCGCTGCCGGACGGCACGGCGAAATGGACGTCCCGAATTCGGTCCCAGCTCCCGGGAAAAGCCTCGGGGGGATGAATCGGGAAAAGAGGGTCTGGCCGCGAGGAAGGGTTAATATAATTCCTGTTTCGTATGCATGATGTTCTTCTCGGGGGAGGACGGATAGAGTGCGTGAGGTCGAGATTACAACGGCATGTCCGGAGTGCCGCGGGGACCATCTCGTCCGGGACTA